>NZ_DBMAHT010000109.1:0-6813 GCF_057866825.1 Mailhella sp. | reverse complement strand
CTGCGAACGGCGGGAAATGGCGTCGTCCCGCAGAAGCTGGACAAGGCGCGCGCTCTTGTTGTCGCTGCGGCGGAAGAAGGTGAAGGCCACCTTGCCCCTGTCGCGGAAGATGAGATTGCCTTTGCCGAAGGTGCATCCCACCAGCGCCTGAATGGCGTCCACTGCGCACATGTCCGTTTCCGTGACGGCCACGATTTCCTCGTCGGCCGCGGTGCCGAAATGCTGCATGGCCCAAGCGGCAACCCGTATGCCGAGGCTGATGCCGGGGCAGGTGTGACCGTGAAAGGCCACGGCCTTGTCTATGAGTTCCTGAGTAATGCCTGAAGCGTACATGATGTCTCCTTGTCTTTTCTGCGTGGCGGGGCCGGGCGTCATGAGCGGCGCGGGCACACCATGTCCACGGCTCCTGCGGAAATGCGCACGCACTGCGGGCCGTAAATGTGCTGGAGCACCGTTTCGGTTACGGCCTCATGCCCGGGCCCCTGAGAGAAGATGCGGCCGCGCGTCAGCACGGCGGCCGTGTCGCAGAACCAGAGAATGTGGTTCGGGTCGTGGCAGCAGACCAGAATGGCCACGCCTTCGTCGGCCACTTCGCGCAGCACTTTCCATACCGCAAGCTGATTGCTGAAGTCCAGGGCGCTGGTGGGCTCGTCCAGAAGAATGAGCGGCGTTTTCTGCGCCATGGCGCGGGCTATGAGCACGAGCTGCCGCTGTCCGCCGGAAAGCTGATTGCAGGCTGCCTCGGCCAGAGACTCGATGCCGATGCGGCGCATGACGTCTTCGGCGATGATCCGGTCTTCCTCGCTCAGGCGGAACCAGCCGTTCATGTGGGGCGAGCGCCCCATGAGCACCATGTCGCGCACGAGAAAGGGAAAGGGCAGCCTGTGTTCCTGCGGAACGTAGGCCACGTGACGCGCGAGCTTTGCAGGGCTCATATGGGCAATGTTCACGCCCTTGACGTGAACCTGTCCCTCCTGGGGATGAAGAAAGCCCATGCAGCAGCGGAAAAGCGTGGATTTGCCGCTGCCGTTGGGGCCGAGCAGTCCGCATATCTGCCCCGGGCGGACGCGGAGACTGACGTCGTGAAGCACGGGAGCTCCGGCGTAGGCGAAGGAAAGATGGCGGATGTCGAGGGCGCAGTTTTCGTCCGAAGTGTCGGACGCAGTTTGTGCGGCAGGCTCTTCCGTCTGGAAAAGATGCCTGAGCCTGTGAAAAAATCCCTGCTGCGCTCCGCGATGGAACAGAAGAAAGTCTTCGGCCCGGGAGGCGACGCCCCGCCCGGAGGCGCAGGCGGCGGAGAGCTTACGCGCCATAGAGTTCCCTCCCCTTGGCGCGGAGCAGCCACAGAAGGTAGGGCGCTCCGACGATGGACGTGATGATGGCGATGGGAATTTCCGTGCCCGTGAGCGTGCGGGCCAGCGTGTCGCACAGCAGCATGTACAGCGCGCCGAGCAGGGCCGATCCGGGGATGACCCAGCGGTTGTCCGGGCCGAACATCATGCGCGCGGCGTGCGGCATCATGAGGCCCACCCAGGCGATGATGCCCACGGCGGAAACGCATACCGAGGCGGCCAGCGTGGCCAGCACAAGGAAGACGACGCGCACCCGGTCGGGATGAATGCCGAGGCTGCGGGCTTCCTCGTCTCCCAGCGAAAGCAGATTGAGCTTCCACGCCAGAGCGGCGATGATGAGCAGGCAGGGCAGCACCGCGCAGGCCGTGACGGTCACGTCGCGCCAGTTGGCGTAATAAAAACCGCCCATCATCCAGAAGGTGATTTCCCGAAGCTCCACGTCGGAAGCGAGATACTTCATGATGCCGAGCACGGCGGAGAAGAGCGAGCCCACAATGATGCCGGAGAGCACCAGTGTGACGGGCGGGGTTTCGCCGCGGTTGCGGGCCAGAAGAAAGGAGAGCGTCACGGCGGCCATGCCGCCGAGAAAGGCCGCCGTCTGGCCGTTGGGAAACATCATGGGAAAGACGATGGCCAGCGCCGCGCCGCAGGAGGCTCCGGCCGACACGCCGAGAATGTACGGCTCCACCAGCGGATTGCGGAAGCACCCCTGATACACCGTGCCGGAAATGGCCATGGCCATGCCCGTCATGACGGCGAGAAGCAGCCGGGGAAGGCGGATGCGCCACACGATGACGTCGTGCATTTTCGAGGCGGAACCGTCTCCCACGCCGAGATGCGCGGCAAGAACGTCCGCCACGTTGCCGGGCGTGAGATCGTAGTCGCCGGAGAGCATGGCCAGAATCAGAGCTGCGCCCAGAGCGAGAGAAAGCAGCATGACCAGAGGAGCGCGAAAGGATGTCATTATGGCCTCGCACGATGCGGCAGGAGCATGGGCGTCCTGCCGGCAGGAGCGGGACGCGTTTTCCTCATCCAGAGTTAAAGGAGAACTTTAAAGACGTCAGAAGTCGGCTTCGTCCATCCAGTCGAGCAGCTGCGTGCTGCGCAGACCTCTGGCGGTTTTTTCATCCACGCCGTACACGTCCTGATAGAAGCGAAGCGCGAAGTCGTACACGCTGATGTCCGCAAAGCGTTCGGGATAGGCGGCCTTGGCGATGATGAGCATGTCGAGCGGATATTCCACGCGGCGGGATGCGTTCATGGGCGACCAGGGGAGCGCATAGACTTTGCGATGCTTCACCGCCTGCAGCTCCTGAAGATTTTCATAATAGGGTGCGTCGTAGAGCTCCCGGGGAGGATGGTAGCCGTTGGCCGTGGGCAGAATGACGACGTCCGGCTCGCAGGCGTAAATTTGTTCTGCGCTCATGGGCACGGCCGTGCCCTTGCCCCGATAGGCGTTTCTGGCGTGCGCCACCTGCTCGATGATGTAGGATTCCGGCGTGTCCACGCCCTGCACCGATCCTGCGCCGCCTTTTTTTCTCACGTCGGGGCGCAGTCCGAGGAGAAGAACGGACGGGCGCTCGCTTTCCGGAATGTCTTTTGTGCGTTCGCGTATCATGGCTTCGGTTTTTGCCAGGGAGTCGGCCAGACGTTCGGCCTGTTCCCTTTTGCCGAACAGTTCGCCGATGATGCCGGCTTCCGTCTTCATGCTGGCAAGGTCGGAAGAGCGGAACCAGGTGGGGGAATACAGCACCACGAGCGGAAGACCGAGCGCTTCAATGGTGTCCACGGTTCTTTTCACCTTGTCCTTGTCCGTGCCGACCGGCGTGTCGCCCACGCGCAGAATCACCACGTCCGGCGCGGCGGAAGCCAGCGTTTCAAAGCTGATGACGTTGCCCTGCGGCGCGTTGACGCAGGGAAGATCGTTCAGCCACGGGTGCAGATACTTCATGGTGTGCCATCCGCGATACTCGCGGTTTTCGCCGGAACGGGAGGGAATGACGTAGCGATAGTCCCGTTTCATGGACCACGAGCCGATGACCTTGACTTTGCTGATGACGCCAAGATGCGTCATGACTTCTTCGATGAAGCCGTCGTCGATGGTGGCGACGGCCTGGGGATCGTCGGGAACGGTGACGTCGACGCCTCGCATGTCGGTGACGACTCTGGCCTGCGAGGTCAGGGGAAGAAGCGCGAGCATGACGGCCGCGGCAAGGGAAAGGACTGGTTTCATGAGGGACTCCGAAAGTATGCTCGGTGGCACAAAAGAAAATAACGTGTTACCACGAGAAGAGGTAACACGTTTTTTGAAGAAATGCCATGAGAACTTCGGGCGCGCAGGCCCGGCGCCGGGGCGGACCTGCGTTCCCATGCGCGGCGCTGTGTTCGGGCGCTATTTTTTAATGATGATGGCTTCGTCGAGAGTGATTTTCGGCACGCAGTGCACGTCGTTTTCGTCGCGGTAGTAGGAAAGACTGCCGTCGGCTCTGCGTTCCACGAGACGGCGTTCTTCATCGGGTTCTCCGACGGCGAGCACCAGCTTGACCTTCAGATCGTCCGGCAGACCGACGAGCGCGGCGGCTTCATTCTTTTTGACGGCGCCTATCATGCAGCAGGCCAGACCGGCCTCGCAGGCGGCCAGATTGATGCTCTGGGCCGCAATGCCGATGTCGATGGTGGCGAAGTCGTCCATGTTTTCCGGGCCGGCAATGATGATGAATCCGCCGGGGTGCTGCTTGTCCGTGGCGCGCTGTTCCGGGGTGAGGGCTCCGCCGAGCACGACAAGGGCGTTCATGGCTTCGCAGGTGTCCTTGTCGCTGATGGTGACGAAGCGAAGTACCTGCTTGTTACGGGCGGAGGCAGAGAGACGGGCGTGATCCACGAGTTCGGCCAGCGTTTCGGAAGAGATGCGGTGATCGCCCTTGAAGCGGCGGCAGGTTCTGGCCCGGGAAATAAGTTCTTTCAGTTTCATAGGAATGCTCCATGCGGAAAAGAAAACGGAATCCGCTGCGCTGCGGTTTTCCATGAAAAAAAGGTCCCTTCAGCATATGATGAAGGGACCATGACGGCAAGACGGAACTTGTCGGTTGACGCCGCCGGAAAGATTTCCGGGGCGTTGAAGCGACCGGCAAAATCAGCGCCAGCAGCCGTAGTTCTGACCGTGGCGGGGCATGCCGCACCAGCCGTTTCCTCCGTGATGGTAGCCGCCGTGACGATAGGCCCCGAAGCAGGGCAGGCCGGCGTCGGCCATCTTGGAATAAAAGTCTTCATTGATGGTGCGCAGCTGCTCGTGCAGCTTGGAAATGTCTGCAATGATGGCCTTCAGCTCTTCAGGCTTGACGTTGGGGTTGGGGGAAAGCGCGCGAAGTTCGAGGCCCTTCTGAGTCAGCTGATCGTAGAGGGGACGGACAGCGTTGCGATGCTCTTCGCAGAGCTTGTCCATCTGGGCGCGCTGTTCCTCGCTCAGAGCGGGCATGCCGCGATAGTCGTCGTTCTGATAGTTGTAGTAGCCGTGATGACGGCCGGGGCCGTCGTGATAGGCCATGGCGACCATGGGTATGGAGGCAAGAACGGCGGCAGAGAGCAGGGAGATGGAAAGAGTCTTCTTGATCATGGCGTGTTCCTTTATGCTGAATGGAAGAAGGGTTCAGGTGGATGACGAGTTCAGTATATAGAAAAGAGGGAAGGCATTGTCACGTTTCAAACTGTTGCAGGACGTGCTTTTTTGTAACGATGTAGAAAAAATAGGAATAAAAATAAATAAAAACAAAAAGTTATAGTATTGCTGAGAGATTTTTCGACGTGAATTTCCGAAGGCGGCGTCAGAGAATCATGGAGCGCACCTTTTCAAACACCGCGCTTGCGAGCGCGGCGTGATCCTCCTCATTGAGGTGCATGCCGTCCACGCCGTGGGCCTCGCCCCAGGGCTCTCCGCCGATGGATGCGGCGGCGTCCAGAAAAAAGGCGTCATGCGTTTCGGCCACGCTCCGGTAAAGCTCGGCAAGCCGGCGCGATTTGCGGGGCGCATCGACATAGCGGTCTCCGGCAAGCTGCATTTTGCGCTCTCCGATGAGCGGAGGGGACATGATGAGCACCTGCGGATGCGGATAATCCAGAAGTTCGTTCCAGGGAAAATGTCTTGCCAAGTCCACGAGCTCTGCCATGCCTTCGGCAATATCGTGTTCCGAGCGCTGAAGCACGGATTTCATGTCGTTGCTGCCGAGCATGATGACGACGATATCCAGCGGCAGATGCGAAAGCAGGCAGGCGGGAAGGTAATCCAGCGCGCTGAGCCCCGCGCCGGGCACGGACACCCCGCTGCCGACGGTGGCCTTGTCCCGCACCGTTCTGCCGCCGAGTCCTTCTTCCAGCACTTCCCAGTCCCGTCCGAGAAGGGCGGCAAGACGTCCGGTCCAGCGTACGTTTGCCGGATAGCGCAGCGTGGGGCCGGAAAGTGAGGCTTGCCATCCGTAGGTATTGGAATCGCCGAAACAAAGCAGGCGTCGTCTGGTCACGAAAGTTCTCCTTGATCGAAGCATGCAGAAAGGGGTTGAATTTCTGGATGTCGTCTAGTTGATGATACATGCGGCGGCCGCACAGTGCGGCGTGGCGTTCGGCTTCCGGGCCGGGAGCTTCGGAGCCACGGGGCTTTCAGAAAAAAAGCTGAATCATGGCCATGTAGCAGAGCGTACCGCCCGCAATGGCAGCGGCCATGTTGCGTGTGCGGAACTGCAGGGCGACGGTGACGAGAGAGGCGATGATTTCGGGAACGCCGTTGCTGCCCGGCACCAGCGTACCGTTGCGGAAGCAGTACACCACCAGCATGCCCCAGATGGCCGAAGGCAGCACCGAACCGAGATAGGCGATGACGGCGGGCGTTCTTTTGCGGAACAGGAGAAACGGCGTCCAGCGGGTGATCTGGGTGGCCAGCACGGCCAGACCGATCATGACGGCAGCCTGAAACGTGGTCATGGCCGGGCTCCTGTCTGGGAAGAGAGTTTTTTGCGGAACAGAAGAAGCAGAGCAATGATGAAGAGCATGGCGGCCAGAAGGAAATAGGCCGTGCCGAAGGCCAGAAGGCAGCCCAGCGTGACGCCGAGTCCGCCGAGAGACGCCGCGTGCTGCTTCTCCTGCTGCCAGCTGCTGACGAAAATGGCCAGAAACAGGGCGGGCAGCACAAATTCTATGCCGCGGGTGTCGAAGGGCATGTCGGCGCCGAAGATGGCGCCCACGGCGGTGGAGAGTACCCAGTAGGCCTCGTTGAACAGCGTGACGAAAAAATAATACCAGCGTCGGTCTGCGCCTTCGGGAACGCGCCCCATGCCGAGAATGGAAAAGGTTTCGTCAATGAGCCCGTAGATGAGATAGGGCTTCATCGCTCCGGTGTCGCGGTAGCGGTCGAGCATGGCGATGCCGTAAAAAAGATGCCGCGCGTTGACCACAAGCCCCACAACAAAGGCCG
>NZ_DBMAHT010000108.1:0-6877 GCF_057866825.1 Mailhella sp. | reverse complement strand
GATGCCGCTGTTGATGGATTCCTTGCCGAGAGAGGGGCCCACGGTGCGCTCTTCGAGCACGGACACGGGGGTGGGCAGGGAGCCTGCGCGCAGCACGATGGCGAGATCCTGCGCCTCTTCGGTGGTGAAGTTGCCGGTGATGGAGGCCTTGCCGCCGGCGATGCGGTCCTGAATGACGGGCGCGGAATAGACCTTGCCGTCGAGCACGATGGCCATGCGCTTCTTGATGTGTTCGCCGGTGATGCGTTCAAAGTTGCTGGCGCCGCGGTTGTTGAATTCCAGGGCCACGTAGGACTGGCCGAATTCGTTGAAGGCGGGGCGCGCGTTGGTGATGTCCTCGCCGCCCATGAGGGCTTCGGTGTCGAGGATGATGGTGCTCTCGGTCTGCGTGCCGTACTGGCCCTTCACGATGAGCGGATAGCGGGCCGTGCCGGCGGGCAGCATGATGGACGTGGGATCCACGTCGTCGCGCACGATGTGGAATTCCAGATGGGCGGTCTGGCCGATGATCTGGATGGCGCGTTCGGCGTCGGTCATGCCGGGCAGCTGCACCTGCACCTGATTGTCCGACTGCTTGCGGATGTCGGGTTCGGCCACGCCGAACTGGTCGATACGGTTGCGAATGGTGCGCACGACCTGTTCCATGGTCATGTCTTCCGTCTGCTTGCGGGCGGCGGGAGAGAGTTCAAAGACATAGACGCGGCCGGCGGCGGAAGTGTCGGCGCTGACCTGCTGCAGATTGGGGAACCACTTGCCCATCATGGCCTCGAAGGCTCCGGCCTGATCGGCGCGGGGCAGCGTGACTTCGAGAAGGCCGTCGGCGTTGAGCCGGGGCTTCATGACGGTGATTTTTTCCTGTTCGGCGCGGTCGCGGATGTCCTGTCCGTTGACGGACAGCGTATTCTGCACGGCCTTTTCCACATCCACGCCCAGGGTGAGATTCATGCCGCCCTTGAGGTCCAGGCCGAGACTGATGCGGTCCTGCATGAACGCGCCCAGAGGCGAGTTGCCGATGGCGGGAATGTTGGGCAGGGCGTACGCAAGCACCACGAGCAGCACGATGAGGGAGACGGCCAGGCGCAAACGCAGAGCTTTCATGGTTGTATCCTTAAAACACGATAATAAGGTCGGAAGACCTTATGGATGAATAGCACAAAGCTCCACGCCTCCCCGGAAGGAGGGGCGTGGAGTCGGAAGACTCGAAGGACCGGGCCTTACTTGTTTTCGGCGGGAGCGGCCGTTTCGGCGGCCTTGTTCACGGTCTTGGGATCGTAGGTGCCGCTCACGAAGCCGCGGGGCATGCGGACCTTGGTTTCGCCGAGATCGATGACGAGGATGTCGCCTTCCAGATCGACGATGCGTCCGAGCAGACCGCCGGAGGTGATGACGTAGGAGCCCTTGCCCAGGGATTCAAGCATGGCCTTGTGTTCCTTGTTGCGCTTCTGCTGAGGACGGATCAGCAGGAAGTAGAACACGGCGAACATGAGGATGAGGGGAACGAAAGAGGCGACGGCTCCCATGGGGCCGCTCTGAGCGGCGCCGCCCGCGTTGCCGGCGGCGTAGGCAATGGAAGTGAACATAGATTCTCCAGAATTGATTTTGCGGAAGGATGTCCGCGTCATTGACCACACCTTCTTAACCTGTTGCGCCTTTTTACGCAATGGTTTAAGCGGCGGATGCCGTCTGCGGCAGGCATACTTTTTCGTTGTGCCGCGCGGGGAAAGGGCTGGACATTCGCCCCGAATGCGGGGACTATGCGGGAAAAGCACGAAGTCCGGGCGATTCCCGGCGCAAGGAGCACATATGGCCGTTTTTGCCGATCCCGTGGAAAAGGCCCGCCTGCAGTCGAAGGTGCTCATTGAGAGCCTTCCGTATCTGCGCGAATATCATGGAGAAACCGTGGTCATCAAATACGGCGGCCACGCCATGACCGAAGAGAGCCTCAAGCTGGCCTTCGCCCGCAACATAAGTCTGCTCAAGCTGGTGGGCATTCATCCCGTGGTGGTTCACGGCGGCGGCCCGCAGATCAATGAAATGCTGGGCAAGCTGGAGATCAAGTCGGAATTTCGTCAGGGTCACCGCGTGACCGACAAGGCCACCATGGACGTGGTGGAAATGGTGCTGGTCGGCTCCGTGAACAAGAGCGTGGTGAACCTCATCAACAAGACGGGCGCAAGAGCCGTGGGCCTTTCCGGCAAGGACGGCATGCTGCTTGAGGCCCGCAAGCTCGCCATGACCATCAGCCACGGCGAGCAGCAGCCGCCGGAAATCATCGATCTCGGCAACGTGGGCGAAGTGACGGCCGTCAACGTGCAGCTTCTGCGCTCGCTTATTGAGGACGATTTCGTGCCCGTCATCGCGCCCGTGGGCGTGGACGCCGAGGGCAACACCTACAACATCAACGCGGATTCCGTGGCCGGAGCCGTGGCCGGCGCGCTCAAGGCCCGCCGCCTGCTCATGCTCACCGACGTGGCTGGCATTCTGGACAAGGAAGGAAAGCTCATCGAGCACATCGACACGGCCGACGCGCATCGTCTGCTGGAAGACGGCACCCTGAGCGGCGGCATGATTCCCAAGATCAACTGCTGTCTCGACGCGCTGGCCAAGGGCGTGGACAAGGTGACCATCGTGGACGGCCGCGTGGAAAACTGTCTGCTTCTGGAACTGCTCACCGATCAGGGCATCGGCACCGAAATCGTGAAGTAGCAGGGGCGTCAGCAAAAAGAACGGGGCGGCTTCGGCCGCCCTTTTTTTGCGCGCGTGTCCGGCTTTTCCGGCAGGGCGCGCTCATGTTCGTCGCTACTTGCCCAGGTTCTTTACTTTTTTGACGAAGGTGCGGCCGTTCCAGAGATAATACACGGCGTTGTCCGTATCGAGCGTGCAGGGCACGCCGTCGGAGGCGAAGGAGGGCAGCACTTCGAGCCCCTTGTCGAACACGCAGTAGGTGCAGCTTGAGGAAAGACGTCCCGGCAGGTCGCGGTCGGGACGGAAAAAGTCGTCGACGGGAGGTTCCGGGGGCAGCGGCAGGGGCGCGGCGTGCCCCTTGGCGCTGATGTACCACAGTTCGGAAATGCACACGCCGTCGTCGTCTTCGGTGCGGAAGGCCGCCACGGCCCCGCGCTCGGAGCGGAACAGGCGCAGGCACACGTCGGGAAAGCCGTCCGCGGAGGAGAAGCGCAGGGCGTCCGGGCTGTCTTCGGCAATGCTCCAGTGCTCGTTTACGCCCTGATCGGCCAGCAGTTCCCTCTCTTCCTCGGTCAGGGGCGCGCGCGTATTTTCAAATATTTCGGTGGGAATGAGGGCAAATGCCTGGCGTGCGCTCAGGGGGGCGGCGTGGCGCGGAGCCGCGCCGAGAGCAAGGGAAGGCAGCATCAGCAGTATCGTGAGAAGAACAGCCGTCGTGCGCATGGTTTCAGTCCGCAGGCAGAAAGGCCGCATCGGCAAGATGCGGCCTTTCCGGAAAAAGAACGGCGCGGACGCCTGAGGCGTCCGCGCAACGATGAGGTTACTTGCGATGGTGCTGGCAGTGGCTGGGCACCTGAGCCGCGGGATTGCCTTCGCGCATCATGCGCACGGCGCAGAAGTTGCCGCACATGGCGCAGGCTTCTTCATTCTTGTGCGGTTCGCGGCGCTTGTCCATGAGTTCCGGGTCAATGGCGGCTTCGCGCATGGCGTCCCAGTCGAGTTCCATGCGGGCCTTGGACATCTTGGCTTCGCGGGCCCTGGCGCGGGGCGTGCCGAGCGCGTTTTCACCGGCCTGCGCCGCCACGCGGGAGGCCATCACGCCCTGCTTCACGTCGTCTTCGTCGGGCAGGGTGAGGTGCTCGGCGGGCGTGAGGTAGCACAGAAAGTCCACGCCGGACTTCACGGCAAGAGCGCCGCCGATGGCGCCTGCAATGTGGTCGTAGCCGGGCGTGGTGTCGGTCACGAGCGGTCCGAGCACGTAGAGAGGCGCGCCGTGGGTGAGCTTCTTGATGCTGAGAATCTGCGCTTCCACTTCGTTCAGGCTCACGTGGCCGGGGCCTTCGATCATGCACTGCACGCCCTTTTCCAGGCCGCGCTTCGCCAGCTGGCCGAGCATGATGACTTCCATCCACTGGGCGGCGTCGCCGGAATCGCTGTTCGCGCCGGGGCGCAGACCGTCGCCGAGAGACAGCGTGACGTTGTAGCGCAGCGCGATGTCGAGCAGACGGTCGAAGCCGGTGAGCAGGGGATTTTCCTTGTCGTTGCGCAGCATCCAGCGGGAAAGGATGCTGCCGCCGCGGGACACGATGCCCATGACGCGGCCGCCCTTGGCGCCCCATTCCGCGCCCTGACGGGTGAGGCCGCAGTGCAGGGTCATGAAGTCCACGCCCTGTTCGGCCTGCTTTTCCACGTCGGCGAAGATGACTTCGGGATCAATGGTGGCCGGGTCTTCGCCGCGGTCGATGTAGATCTGCGCCACGCCGTACATGGGAACCGTGCCGAGAGGCGCAGGGCAGGCTTCCAGCATCTGACGGCGGATGTCGTCGAGGTCGCCCGCGATGGAGAGATCCATGACGGTGTCGGCTCCGGCGTCCAGGGCGATCTTGAGCTTGCGCATTTCGCCCTTCACGCTGCAGTGGAAGGGAGAGGTGCCGATGTTGGCGTTGACCTTCACTCTGGAGGGCTGACCTACCAGAATGGGACGAACGTCCTTGTGATTGGGATTGCCCAGCAGCACCATGGTGCCTGCTTCGATGGCGGAACGGATTTCTTCTTCCGTCAGTCCTTCTTCTTCGCACAGGCGGGCCTTGTGCTGTTCAAAGAGGGTCGCCAGCGCCTGGTTCTTCTCAAAAATGGACATGCTGCCTCCTTCTGAGGAGTCCGGTCTTCATGGGCGGGAAGCTCCCGCCCGTTGTCGCGCGTTCGCGCGAGGATATGCGGTGTGACGGGCCCGGGCCGGATGCGTTCTGCGATCCCGGGCCGGCGCAACCGGGCCCTTCTCCGGGCGTTCCGGCCCGCAGAGCGCGGAGCCGGAAGACGCGGGAGAAGGCCCGTCGATTACTGCTTCTTTTCTATCTTCGCCCAGGAGTCCTTGAGCGTCACGGTGCGGTTGAACACGGGGTGTTCGGGGGTGCCGTCGGGGTCGGCGCAGAAGTAGCCCACGCGCTCGAACTGCACGTGGCTGCCTGCGGGCATCGTGGCGAGATAGGGTTCCGCCATGGCCGTGACGATCTTTTCGGAGTCGGGGTTGAAGTAGTCGAGGAAGGTCTTGCCTTCTTCAATGTCGCTGTCGCTTTCGGTGGTGAACATCTGCTCGTAGAGGCGCACTTCCGTGGGAACGGCGTGACGGGCGCTCACCCAGTGCAGCGTGCCCTTGACCTTGCGGCCGTCGGGGCTGGAGCCGCCGCGGGAGGAAGGATCATGGGTGCAGTGCAGTTCCACGATGTTGCCGTCGGCGTCCTTCACCACTTCCTGACAGGTGATGTAGTAGGCGTAGCGCAGACGCACTTCCGCGCCGGGAGCGAGACGGAAGTACTTCTTGGGCGGATCTTCGCGGAAGTCGTCGCGGTCGATGTAGATTTCGCGGCAGAAGGGAACCTTGCGGCTGCCGAAGGACGCGTCTTCGGGATGCAGCGGCTGATCGAATTCCTCCACCTGATCTTCGGGGTAGTCGGTGATGACGACCTTGAGCGGATTGAGCACGGCCATGCAGCGCGGAGCCACGGCGTTCAGATGTTCGCGGCAGCAGAATTCGAGCAGGCTGTAGTGAACCACGGAATCGGCGCTGCGGGCGATGCCGATGCGCGAGCAGAAGTCGCGGATGGATTCGGGCGTGTAGCCGCGGCGGCGCAGACCGGAGATGGTGGGCATGCGGGGATCGTCCCAGCCGCGCACGTAGTGTTCCTTCACGAGCTGGATGAGCTTGCGCTTGGAGAGCACGGTGTAGGTGAGCTGGAGACGGGCGAATTCGATCTGCTGGGAATGATAGACGCCCAGCGTGTCGAGCACCCAGTCGTAGAGTTCGCGGTTGTTGTCGAATTCCAGGGTGCAGATGGAGTGGGTGATGCCTTCGATGGAGTCGGAAAGGCAGTGGGTGAAGTCGTACATCGGGTAGATGCACCACTTGTCGCCGGTGCGGTGATGGGTGGCGTGGCGGATGCGGTAGATGGTGGGATCGCGCATGATGACGTTGGGAGACGCCATGTCGATCTTGGCGCGGAGCACGTATCTGCCGTCTTCAAATTCTCCGGCCTTCATGCGGCGGAACAGGTCGAGGCTTTCCTCGGCGGGGCGGTCGCGCCACGGGCTGGGGGTGCCGGGCTTGGTGAGGGTGCCGCGGTATTCGCGGATTTCGTCGGCGGAGAGTTCATCCACGTAGGCCTTGCCCATCATGATGAGCTTTTCGGCGTATTCATAGAGCTGATCGAAGTAGTCCGAGGCGTAGTGAACGTCGCCCGCCCACTGGAATCCGAGCCACTGCACGTCCGTCTGGATGGAATCGACGTATTCGGTGTCTTCCTTCACGGGGTTGGTGTCGTCGAAGCGCAGGTTGCACAGGCCGCCGTATTCCTTGGCCAGTCCGAAGTTGATGCAGATGGACTTGGCGTGGCCGATATGCAGATAGCCGTTGGGTTCGGGAGGAAAGCGGGTGTGTACGCGTCCGCCGAAACGGCCGGTAAGATTATCCTGGTTGATGCGGGCGCGCAGAAAGTCGATGCCCTGGGGACGTTCCGCTTCAGGGGCGGGGGTGTTCTGGCTCATGGAGGCCTCATGTCGTTTGGCTGCTGCGCGTTCAGGGCGCGCGAAACAGCGGTGGAGCGATGCGCCTTTGCCGCGCGGCGGGGCGCATATCCTGAATGACTGACGGCTGAAAAGAATACCTTTGTCGCGGGGGAAGGTCAATTGACGAAGC
>NZ_DBMAHT010000107.1:0-6981 GCF_057866825.1 Mailhella sp. | reverse complement strand
AAGAGAAGACGTTCCGCCTGGAACTCAAGATTCTGGCCGATGCCGGTCTGCTCGGTCTGCCCAATGCGGGCAAGTCCACCTTCCTTTCCCGGGTGTCGGCGGCCCGTCCCAAGATTGCCGCCTATCCCTTCACTACGCTGACCCCCAATCTCGGCGTGCTCATCGACGAATGCGATCCGGACAGACGCATGGTCATTGCCGACATTCCCGGTCTCATTGAAGGCGCGCACACCGGACAGGGACTCGGCGACCGCTTCCTGCGTCATGTGGAGCGCACGCGTTTTCTGGTGCATATTCTCAGCGTGGAGGACGTGGATCTTGAGTCGGACAATCCGTGGGAGGGCTTTGATCTCATCAACGACGAGCTTTCCCGCTTTGATCCCGAGCTGGCGCTGCGTCGTCAGATAGAGGTGGTCAACAAGATCGACCTGCGCACGCCGGAAGAGCTGGATGCCATCAAGGCCCGCGCCAAAGCCGACGGCCGCGACATCGTGTTCATTTCCGCGCGCGAGCAGATAGGTCTTGAGGAGCTTGTCGAGCGCATGTGGAAGCTGCGCGACGAGCTGGACTTCAATGATCCGCTTGTCCATTATCAGGACGAAGTGGTGGTGGACGAGGAATTCCCCGATATCGAAGTGATATGGACGCGCGAATAATGGATACCCGTGAAAAGACTCTGGCCTCGGCGCACACGCTGGTGGTGAAGGTGGGCAGCGCCGTGCTCACCACGGCGGAAGGACTGCATCTTTCCGTGTTGTACAATCTGGTGGAGCAGCTCGCCCGCCTGGCGCGTCAGGGCAGGCGCGTGTGTCTGGTCAGCTCCGGCGCGGTGGCCGCGGGCAGAACGGCGCTTCCGGACCGCGGACGCACGGTGGAAGGTCTTTCCGGCAAGCAGGCGCTGGCCGCCATCGGTCAGGGCTGCCTCATGCGCGAGTACGAACACGCCTTTGCCGCGCAGGGGCTTTTGTGCGCGCAGGTACTGCTCACGAGGGACGATCTGCGCAGCCGCACCCGCTTTCTCAACGCCCGCAACACGTTCATGAATCTGCTCGACTGGGGCGTGGTTCCCATTGTCAACGAGAACGACACCGTGGCCGTGCAGGAGCTGAAGTTCGGCGACAACGATCAGCTTGCGAGTCTTCTTCTCAATCTTGTGGAAGGGGATCTCTACATCAATCTCACCAGCGCGGACGGCGTGATGGCCGTCAATCCTTCAAGCGTTGCGCCGGGAGAAACCGCTCCCTTCCTCGACAATATTGAGGACATCGCCTCTCTGGACATCGAAGCGCTCTGCGGAGCCAAGACCAGCGTGGGAACCGGCGGCATGCGCTCCAAGCTCATGGCGGCCCGCCGCGCGGCCCAGCTCGGCGTGCCCACGCTCATTCTTCCCGGGCGTCGCCCCGACATTCTCGACCGGGCCTTTGCCGGGGAGCATGTGGGCACATGGGTGTGCCCCGGAGAACAGGCCGTGTCGCGCCGCAAGTACTGGATGGCCTATCAGTCCGAGCCGCAGGGCACCGTTGTGGTGGACGAAGGCGCGGCCCGCGCGCTGGAAGAGAAGGGCGGAAGCCTGCTTCCCGGCGGCGTGACGGCCGTGGAAGGCGTTTTCGAGCCCGGAGCTCTCGTGCGCGTCGTGTGCGGGGAGCATCACATCGGCGTCGGCCTGAGCAACTATTCTTCGGAAGATCTGGACCGCATCAAGGGCCTCCGCCGCGTGGAAGTGGCGGCTAAGCTCGGCGACGCTCACTACCCCGAAGTCATCCACAGAGACAATCTGCTGATCAACGCGGCGGTGTAGATTCGCGTTTTCTCATAGAACAAAAAGGGCCGGACTGCCTTGCGCAGATCCGGCCCTGATGTTTTAACTCCTCGGCAATCAGACGAACATGCCGAAGTTGCTCATGGTATCGAGATTCGTGCCTTCCGACGGAGCCTCTTCCTGGCCGGGCGCGGAGCAGAGTTCGGCCAGCTTCTTTTTCCAGACGGAGACCTGTGCCAGAAAGTCGTTTACGGCAAGGCCCAGGGTGTCGGGGTTGAGGGCGCTGTCGTCGAAGCGCTTCCAGAGCACGACGCGGCCGAGCGCGCCGTGAACGGAGAGCGCCGCGCCGTCGGTTTCGGCGCCGAGAAGCGAGGCTTCGAGCAGCGCCAGACAGGCGTTTCTGGAAAGATCGGCGGCGTCGCCTATTTCACAGTACATGAAGATCGCGCGGTCTTCCCTGTCGTGGGTGAAGGTGATTTCGTTTTCCCCGTCGAAAAGCAGCGAGCAGCTGCCGTCGGCGTCGGGGGCAAGACCATCAATGCCCAGAGAGCTGCCGAAGCTCTCCAGCGTGGTGTTCCATTCCATGGCAAAACTCCTTGATGAGCGTGGGCTCATGCGTTGATTTCTGAACTGTCTTCAAAGGGGAAGAAGCCAGGCTCCCTCCCCCGGTCAGGCGTTACGGTCTGTAGTACTTGGAGAGCAGCGGGAAGAGGTCCGCATGGTCGGCTATCACCTTTTCGATGCCGCTCATGAAGGTGTCCGCATCCTTGTTCCATTCCCTGGCGAAATCTTCCCGTATGGCGTCGAGCATATCCCGCCTGTCCTGCATGCATCTTTCGGCCAGAGGCGCGGGCGCCGTGGCCGCCGTCTGCACGAGCTTGTCCAGCACGTTGCGGGACATGCAGAGCGGATTGGTGAGACGCTGGAGCCTGTCGGCCTCCACGGCAAGTTCTCTTCGTATGGCCTCCGCGCTTTGCGTGGGCTTCTCGCCCGCCTTGCCGTGCAGGAAGGCGAAGCGCTCGGGATTGAATTCCTGCGTGCGGCCTATGTCCAGAGAATCCGCGGCGTTGAGCAGCATGGCTTCCAGCGTCTGCCCGCGGTGGGCGTCTATGCTGTCCTTCACGGCCTGCTCGTAGTCCGCGCCGAGAGCCGCATCGCCGAAGGCGGTCTTCATGGCGTCCACGGTCATGTTGGCGCTTCTGTCCTCCCAGCGGTCGGTGCCGCCGCCCTGTCTGCCGAGATCGTGCCCCGTGATGCCGCACAGAACGGCGTTGCGGTCCATGGGCACGCCCTGTTCCTCCAGCATGGAGCACATGACCGAGGCGAAGATGAACGCGCGGGCGATGTGGCCGCGCCCGTGTACCGAGGTGCCGCGCTCGAAGGTTTGTTCATGGTTCATGTAGGCGTCGAGATTGGCGATGAGGAAGTTTCTTCTCTGCGCGCCGTCTGCGGGCATGGATGTCGGCACGGTCGCGGCGGGGAAGGCCGGATAGCCCGGATGCGTCCTGTCGAGAACGGCGGCGGTCTGCGGGGCCACCGCGTGCAGGGCCTCGCGCGCGGACTGCGGGATGAGCGACAGCTCGGCCGTGAAGGTCGGCACCTCCTTGAACTCGACGTCGGCCACTCTGGAGGCGTTGACGGCGTTGCGCTGCATGAGCAGGAGCGTTGAGCTCATCACGCCGAAGTCTTCGGCATCCGCCAGCGCCTCGTCTCCGGAGCGATGACCGACCTGAAAGAGCTGACCCATGAAGCTCAGCTGCTCGGGAGAGTTCAGCCGGGCCTGAAGACGCTGCAAGTCCTGCCTGTTCACGGCGGGAGAGCCGTTTTCGAGCATGGCCAGAGACATGAAGGAAATGCGGTCGAGTTCGGCGGCCTTGTCGTCCGCGCCGAAGTCGGCGTCGCCGAGGTGCTGGATGAATCCGTTGAGATCGTCGGACGCTCTCTGCATGAGCGCGCCGATGTTTCGGAAGACATCTTCCGGGGAAGGCGCGGCTCCGGCGTTCATGAGCCCGCGCAGAACATTGGCCTGCGCCGTGGCATGGGTGTGGATGATGCGCAGCTCTTCCGGGGAACGCAGCACCCTTGCGCTGCATACCCAGAGGGCGAAGGCGTCCTTCTGCGCCTGTGTGGCGAAGGGAAGACGCTCAAGTTCGGTCAGAAGTTCGGCCTTCTGTTGCAGTATGGGCTTTGCCGTCTTCTGGAGGGCCTGCCGGACCAGACTCTGCGGATCCAGGCTCGCCTGACTCTGGCTCTTCATGTCGGCTGCAATGGCCTGCATGAACTTTCCGGCCAGAGCGGCGAGGGCGTTGCCTTCAAGGCGGAGCGTTCCCGGAGCAAGATTGCCGCCTATCTGCTCGTCTTCAATGAGTCTTGCTATGTGTCCGGGAAGATCCGTGAGTACGGCTTCGGCTTCGGCGTCGATGCGTTCCTTGTCCAGATGACTGACCTGGAACTGTCTTTCTTCCTGATGCAGCCTGTTGATGCCTTCCACTTCCCTGCCGAGGTCGAAGTTTTCGATGAGGTTCACATGAATGCCCGTGCGTTCCTCAAAGGCGGCCATGCGGGCTCTCAGCTCCTCGAGGTTCTCTTCCGGCACGTCGTCGATGTTGATGCGTATCTCGGCAATGTCGCGGGAGGGGACGAGCGGGCCCTGTATCTGCGCTTCTATGTACTGCGCTCCGGTCAGGTGCACGCGAGGGCGATTTCCGTCGGCGTTCTTCATGGCGGCCAGAGCAAGCGCGTTGCCGTCGAAGGTGCTCATGTGAGGAATGAGCGCTTCGAGATTGTCGTGCGTGGCCAGAAGACTGCGCGTGGCGGCGCGGTCGCCGAAGCAGTCCAGAAGCAGAGCCTTGAAGTGAGACTCCTGGTCCAGGTCGGTGAATTCGATGCCCGAGGGCAGGGCGATGAAGGCAGACGCGCGGGCGTCCGGCACCTTGGCGATGCTGTCGAACCAGTTTTCCAGCGCCTTGTGTTCGGCGGAGTTCACGTCGCGGCAGGCCGTGGTGAATTCTGCCGGGAGCCCGGCGCCGTCGAGAAGCGCGTAGAAGTCCGCGCGGCGCTCCTGCGACATGTTGACCACGGGCGCATAGAACGTGTCTTCGGCAATGTAGGTCGCGCGCCTTGCCACGTCGTCCTTCAGCACTATGGCGGCCGATCCGTAGCCCGCTCCTGCGGATACGGCGCCTATTCTGCGGCCCTGCACGTTGAGCGCGCCGTACACGGGACGCTCGTCGGCCTGCACGGCGTGTCCTTCAAGCTCGGGGAAGAGCAGCCGTTCCGCGGCATCGCGGCGGGCGAGGTAGCCTTCGCCCTTGATGAGCGTTTCTTCTGCGGCAAGATGGAAGACGTTCTTCATGGGCTCGTCGGGATGCGCCATGATGCCGCTCTCGCTCAGAAGCACGTCCACGTCGACGTTGATGGTGAGTTCCGCGCTGCGCAGAATATCGGCCATTTCCTTCACGGATACGGAAGGAAGATCGCGGCGGCGCAGAGCCTCCGTTTCCCCGGCGGCCGTCTTTTCCCTGGTCGTGGCGCTTTCGGCCGCGGTTTCCACGAGCGTGCGCAGGTTGGCGGGCGTGATGTCGTGGGGCTGCGCCGAAGCCATGGCCGCACCCTGCGCGCCGTATTCTTCGCTCAGACGCGGCGGCATTCTGAGGGCCGTGAGCGAGGCGTCTTCCGGATGCGCGGCCACAAGGTCGTCCACCATGCCGCGCACGGTGCGGTTGCTCACTTCCTTGAGCACCAGCGCCTGAAGGTCGAACAGCATCGAGGCGGCGCTGCGCGCGTCCCCGGCCTTGGCGTTGATCTGCCCTTCGCGCATGAGCGCGCTTTGCAGAAGATCCATGTCCGCCGTGGTGAAGGCCTGATACACGGCGGCAAGCTCCGCATTGCTCAGATTTTCCACGGCGGGCGCAAAGGCCCACAGGGGACTTTCCTTCTGCTGCTCTGAAAGCTGACCGAGCTTGTCGAGCCTCGTCATGTAGTCCTGCGCAGCCTTGAGGCAGCCGAGAAGATTTTTGGCCTTCAGCGTGCCGGGTTCCTTGAGTACCTGAAGCGCATCGTGGGCGCTCTTTGTGAGACCTTCCTTGCCTCTGACAATTTTTGTGGCATTCGTGAACCCCTGAAAGGGAACTTTGTTGGCCTTTATGCTGTCCAGACGGATGGGCTCGCCCTTGCCGAGCTGCACCCGGTGATTGCCGAAAACGCCGTTTTTTTCCGTAATGCCGCGGGATTCGAGCTGACTGTGCAGAACCTGGTCGGGCTGTATGCGTGGCATGATATCCTCCTTGAGGAAACGATGAGCATTGAACATTCATGATCTAGCAAGTTTCGTGCCGAAATGCCGAAAACGGCCCAGCAGGAAAGCTTTGATAAAAAATATCGGCTTCCCGGGCAGTTGTCTACAGAATGGGACGGCGTGAGGAAAGATGGCCGGGCCGGACAGCGCGGGACAGGGAAGCTGGCCTCAGGCGGATTCTTCGAGAAAGCGGGGGATGCCTGAGGCGCGCTTCGTCGGACGGCTCGCCGATGACCAGAACGGATTTTTGCGGAACGAGGAGTGAACGTTTTGCCGCATCGGTCGGCTCGTAATTCGTCCTTTTTCGGCATTCGCACGCATGTCTTTCCTGTTCACGGAGCAGAAAGACAGATTTTTTGGGAAAACGGCAAAAAAACGCTTGCCAGCGCGAACAATTTTCTATAAGTTCCTCCTCGTGCCCAGGTGGTGGAATTGGTAGACACACTATCTTGAGGTGGTAGCGCCGAATGGCGTGGGAGTTCGAGTCTCCCCCTGGGCACCATTATGAGATTTTTTGAAGTAAGGCCTTGTTTTTACAAGGCCTTTCTTTTTTTAACAAACGATTTTTTAGAACATTCGCCCTGTATCGTACGTCTGTACTGTTTCTTGAATTCCTTTGAATTTATTTGAAAACAGATTTTTGTTCATTTTTTTTTGGACTTTTTTTAACGTATGGGGCTGAATATATGTATCTTCAAAGAAGAACTGGTGGGATCTATTACTTTAGAATATCTGTTCCATCCAGATTGACTGCCGTTTATGGTAAACGTGAAATTACTATATCTTTACAAACAACCAATAAATTAGAAGCGAAACTTGAATCTTTGGAGTATATACAAAAATACTTGTATGAATTTTCAACTGGTGAATATAAAAATACTATTACAGAAAATAAATTTACAAATATAAACACAAGCAAAAATAT
>NZ_DBMAHT010000106.1:0-7067 GCF_057866825.1 Mailhella sp. | reverse complement strand
CTGTACGGATTGTATGATGAAGTGTATCGTTGGCAGCACCACAACGGCAGCATGGGACGCGCCACGGTCAGCAATCTGCTGCTGCGCGCGCTGCTGACGCTGCGGCTGCCGCTCCGGTTCGTGCTCGCGCGAAGCAGGAGATTCTCTCCCCCGCTTCCGTTCCGCAAGCTGCGCGAACAGGTGAACGGCGTGGTTTCCCTCGGTCAGCAGACCGGCGAGGGCTGGCTGCTGACGGCTGAAATGATGGAACTGCTCCACGGCCGCATTCGGAACATTCTCTGCATGCAGCCCTTCGGATGCCTGCCCAACCACATCACGGGCAAGGGCGTCATCAAGGAGCTCAAGCGACGCTTCCCCGAAGCCAACATCGCCGCCGTGGACTACGATCCCGGCGCGAGCGAAGTGAACCAGATAAACCGGATAAAACTCATGATGGCTGTGGCCAGGCAGAAATGCAGAGGAGGTCAGCCATCGACATAACAGGAAATCATGACACAGCACACTCTGCCTGAACTTCTGGCTCCGGCCGGCGACATGTCCTGCTTTCTGGCGGGCATGGCCGCCGGCGCGGACGCCGCCTATCTCGGCCTCAAGAACTTCTCCGCCCGCGCCGGAGCGGAAAACTTCAGCACCACCGAGCTCGCCCGCATGGTGGACCTGGCCAATCAGAACGGCCGCAAAATCTACGTGGCCTTCAACTCCCTCATCAAGGCAAGCGACATTCCCGCCGCCGGACGCCTCATCAAGCGCCTCCAGCGCGACGCTCAGCCCCACGGCCTCATCATTCAGGACATAGGCCTCATCGACGTGGCCCGTCAGGCCGGCTTCGAGGGTGAACTCCATCTCTCCACGCTCTCCAACATTTCCTATTCCCGCGATCTGCTGACCGTGCAGAAGCTCGGCGTGCAGCGCGTGGTGCTTCCGCGCGAGCTCTCCATCGACGAAATTCGTCAGATGGACGAAGAAGCCCCCGAGGGCATGGATTTTGAAATGTTCGTCCACGGCGCGCTGTGCTGGTGCGTTTCCGGCCGCTGCTACTGGTCCAGCTATCTCGGCGGCAAGAGCGGTCTGCGCGGCCGCTGCGTGCAGCCCTGCCGGAGAATCTACAAGCAGAAAGGACGCGAAGGCCGCTTCTTCTCCTGTCAGGATCTCTCCATCGACGTGCTCGTCAAAACGCTGGCCGAAATTCCCCACATCCGCAGCCTCAAGATTGAAGGCCGCAAGAAAGGCCCGCATTACGTGTATCACGTGGTGACGGCCTACCGCATGCTGCTCGACTCCCTGGGCACGCCCGACTGGCCCCACGCCAAGAAGGACGCCGAAGCCCTGCTCGAAATGGCGCTGGGCCGCCCCGTCACCCGCGCGCGCTTTCTGCCGCAGAAGGACGCCCACATCTCCACGCCCGACGAACCCACGAGTTCCGGTCTTCTGGTGGGCAAGATTCAGTTTGAAAAAAAGAACGGCGCGCCCTCGCTGCCCTTCATCAAGCCCCGCATCGAGCTGCTCCCCAAGGATCTTCTGCGCATAGGCTATGAAGACGAACCCTGGCACGACACCGTGCCGGTGACGAGACGCACGCCCAAGGCCGGAACCTGCACCCTGCGCCTTGCCAGACACAAAATGCCCAAGGCCGGCGTGCCCGTGTTCCTCATCGACCGCCGGGAACCGGAACTGATCCACATTCTTCAGGACTGGGAAAAGAAGCTGGAAAAATGCCGCTTGGTGGAAAGCCCCCTCGTGGAGTGGACGCCCCATCTGCCCCGCCCCGTCCGCGCCCGCCGTCAGCAGGACTACCTCGTGCGTTCGAGCCTGCCGCAGGGGCGTGAAACACGCGGTTCCCGCTCGATCATGACCGGCCTGTGGATGTCGGCGAACTCCGTGCGCGCCGTGTCGCGCACCGTGATGCCCCGTATTTCCTGGTGGCTGCCGCCGGTCATCTGGCCGGACGAAGAAGCCCTGTGGCAGCGACTCGTCATTGAAGCCATGCGCGGCGGCTCCACGCACTTCGTGTGCAACTCGCCGTGGCAGGTCAGCCTCTTCCCTATGGACGACGAACGCCGCCGTCCGCATCTCGTGGCCGGGCCGTTCTGCAACATCTCCAACCCCGCCGCCGTGGCCGTGCTGGCCAGGCTCGGCTTTGAATCCGCCTTCGTCAGCCCCGAGCTTTCGGGAGAAGACTACCTGTCTTTGCCGCGTCAGTGCTGCCTGCCCCTCGGCATGGTGCTCTCCGGCTACTGGCCCGTGGGCATCTCGCGGCACGGCATGAATCAGGTCAAGGCCAACGAAGCCTTCTTCAGCCCCAAGGGCGAAGCCTTCTGGGCACGCAACTACGGCCACAACCTGTGGATCTATCCGGCCTGGCCCATGGATCTGTCCGCGCACAGGCAGGAACTGGAATCCGCAGGCTACGCCTTCTTCGCCAGACTGGAGGAAAACGTTCCGCCGAACATGCCTCCGCTTCGCCGCACCAGCGAGTTCAACTGGAACGGCGCTCTGCTGTAACGCTGCACGGGGAGATTTCTCCCCGTTCCTTTTTCTCACGCCCTGATGTCGGGCTCCTGCAAAGAAAAGGCGTTCGACCGCCCCGGCGGAACGGACGCCGCGCCTTTGCCGAAATGCGGACAACGCCCGCCCCGAACATCGACAACGCAACTCGCCCGAACAGGCAACAACTATGCTGGACTCCCTCATGGCAAACAACGCTGCGCCGCAGCGCCCCACTCTTGTTCTGGACAACGGCAGCCGCTTCACCGCAGTCATGCTGGCTCTTCCCGGCATGGAGGCTTCCCGCTGGCCGAAGGCCGAACTTCCGGCAGAACGCCCCGTGGAACAGGCCCTCGATTTTCTGAAAAAAAATAATCTGCCCTTTCCCGAGCTGACGCTGCTTTGCGGCATGAACGCCGATAAGAGCGACTCGCCCGCGCAAAAGCGTCGCGCCGAGCGCATTCAGCGCTGGAAAGACGCGCTGCGCCGCACCGAAGGCCGCCCCGATCTTCTCATGAAGAGCGATTTTTCCGACTGGGAAGTCGCGCCGCTTCTCAGCGACGCCCGCCGCCTGTTCGGAACCGCCGTGGGCGTCGACAGCGGACTTGCCGCCCTGCTGGCGGCGCTGAGTCTGGAATCCGTGCGCGACCGCTCCTTCTGCGAAGGCGTCACCATTCTGTGGGCGGGGCATCGTCACGTGCAGGCCTTCATGGTCTATCAGGAACGGCTGCTGGGACTTTATGAACAGCACAGCGACATTTCCCGCGACGCGCTGATGAACGATCTCAAGGAAATGCGCCTGAACTGGCTGCCCGACGAACAGGTGCGAGCCTCCGGCGGACACGGCTGCATCTGCGGAGACCTGCCCGCCGAGGCCGAGGGTTTCCGTCCCACCTGCATCATGGGACCGGGCCGAGACAACCTCAAGGACTGCGGACGCCTGATCTCGCCCTGCGGAGACGACCGCTTCGACCGCTGTTTCGGCCTCATCTTCGGGCTCAGCTTCGAGGAGAGTGCATGAGCGTTTTTTTCACTGCGCTTTTCCTGCTCGCTCTCGGCGTGTGCGTGCTGCTCAATCTGGTCACGCTGCCCGGCAACTGGGCCATGGTGGCACTGGTGACGGCCTGGGCGCTGCTCGTTCCGGGCAGCGGACTCAACGTGCTTTTCTTCGTCATGTTCATAGGGCTCGCCGTAGCCGGAGAAATCGTGGAGTTCGGAGCCCAGATATGGGGCGCAAAAAAATACGGCTCGTCCAAAGTTTCCACCTGGGCGGGCATCGTCGGCGCCATTCTGGGCGCAATCTTCGGCGCGCCCTTCATGTTCGGCGTCGGCGCGGTGTTCGGCGCGCTGTTCGGCGCATGGGCCGGATGCTTTCTCGCGGAAACGCTCATTCGCCGTCAGCCTGCGGAAGTGGCATTCCGCGCCGCGCAGGGCGCGTTCGTGGGGCGCTTTCTGGGCATGGTCGTCAAATTCGGTCTGGGCATGGCCATGCTGGCCCTCACGGCCTCTCACGTGTGGCCAGACTCTCTCTAACAACCTACGGAGCGGGCTTTGCCCGATGATGATATGAAAAACGCTTCCGAAATCGCCGCCATGATGCGGCATCTGCGTCTGGTGCTGGTCCGCACCAACTTCCCCGAAAACATAGGCATGGCCGCGCGCGCCTCGGCCAACTTCGGCCACGCGCCCCTGTATCTTGCCGAACCCCGCCGCTGGAATTACGAAAAAGCCCTGCCTACGGCCACAAGCCAGGGCAAGCCTCTGCTCGACTCCATCACGGTTACGAATTCGGTGCAGGAGGCCGTGGCTCCCTGCACGCTGGTGGTCGGCACCACCGCACGCACGGGCGGAGCCAGGCAGCAGCTCATCACGCCCCGTCAGGCCGCAGCGGAAATTGCGGAACGCATCGCCCTCGGCGAAGACGTCGCCATCATGTTCGGCCCGGAGGATCGCGGCCTCAGCAACGAGGATCTGGAAAACTGCGGACGCCTGGTCACCATTCCCACCGCGCCGGACGCTTCGTCCCTGAACCTTGCGCAGGCCGTGCTGCTCATGATCTACGAATGCTTCCTCGCCCTGCCCGACGCCGCCAGAATCGACGCCCATCCGAATCTCTCCCGCCGCGTCACGGCCGAGGAGAGGGATTTCCTCTTCCGCACGCTGAAAAACGCCCTCATGGACATCGGCACCATTCCGAGGGACAATCCCGAGCACTTTTTCCTGCCGCTTGCCCGCTTCTTTGACAGGGCCGATCTGCGTCGCCATGAAATGGACATCTTCATGGGCATCTGCCGTCAGATGGAACATCTTGTCGGCGAACGCTCCGACGACAAATCCTGACGCCTTCTTCAAAAGGGCCGCTTTCATGAAACCATGGAAACGGCTCTCTTCTTTTATGCGATGCGCTGCAATCTTTTGAAAGAAAATCTTTTCCGTCCTTTTCTTGACAGCAAAATTTCTCTCTTCGTACTATGACAAAATAAGTCAACAGCCCCGGGAGTCTCCATGTCCGCTCGAATTTTTCTGTGTTTTGTCTGCGCCGTGCTGCTGATCGGCTGTTCCGGTGAATCCGAAAAAACGCAGCCCCGCGCCGTCCGCACCGCGCTGGTCACGCTCGTCGCCTCCGGAACAAGAGACGTTCCCTACATGCTTGAGGCCGTCGGCACCGTGGAGCCTTCCGCTTCCGTGAACATCGTTTCGCGCACCAGCGGAGAGTTGCAGCAGGTTCTCGTGCGCGACGGCGAAATGGTAAAGAAGGGGCAGCTTCTTTTCGTCATTGAAAAAGAACCCTATCAGATAGCGCTGCATCAGGCGCAGGCCAGACTCGAAAGCGACAAGGCCAAGCTTGCCAAGGCTCAGGACGACTACTCCCGCGCGCTAAAAATGAAGAAGGGCGGCTTCTCCAGCGCCGCGGAAACCGACGCCGCGCGCGTGACCATGGTCAGCGCGCAGGCCGACGTGCGCGAAGATGCGGCCGCCCTCGAAAAGGCCGAACTTGATCTCTCCTACTGCGAAATACGCGCGCCCATGGACGGTCGCGCAAGCGACGTGCGCGTGGACAGAGGCAACGTCATCACGGCGCAGACGCTCCTTGTGGTCGTGGACGCCTTTCAGCCCGCGGAAATCACCTTCAGCGTACCGGAAAAGCATCTTCCCCTCATACGCCGCGACGTTCGGGAATCGGGCCTGCAGGTGTCGGCCGATTCCAAGGAAGGCAAGCCCCTTGTCGGCAACGTGATCTTCGTGGGCAACGTGGACGCCGACACCGGCACCGTGCCGCTGAAGGCGCGCTTTCTCAATGAGGGCACGGAACTGTGGCCCGGAGAATTTCTCCGCGTGAAGATACAGCTCGACACGAGGAAGAACGCCGTCACCGTGCCGAGCCGCGCCGTGATGCTCGGCCCGGACGGCCCCTTCGTCTATGTGGTAGGCGACGACCGCATCGCCCGCGTGCGCCTTGTGAGCACCGACGTGGAAAACGACGGCATCACCGTCATCTCCAAGGGGCTCTCCAGCGGAGAGCAGGTTGTGCTTGAAGGCCATGTGCGCCTGAAGGACGGCATGCCCGTGCGTCTGCAGGAAGACAGAAAAATCACCGCCTCCGGGGGAGCGCAGCAATGAACATTTCCACCACGTTCATCAAGCGCCCCGTTGCCACCACGCTGCTGATGATGGGCATACTCGTCTTCGGCTGGATGAGCTATCTGCGCCTTCCGCTGAGCGAAAACCCCAACATCGACTATCCGGTCATCATCGTTTCCGCCACGCTGAGCGGCGCGTCGCCTGAAACCATGGCCACCTCCGTGGCCAAGCCGCTGGAAAAGCAGCTCTCCACCATTGCCAGCATCAAGAACATGACCTCCACCAACAAGCTCGGCCGAACCATGGTGCGGGTGGAGTTCGAGCTTGACCGCGACATCGACGGCGCGGCTCTGGACGTGCAGTCGGCCATTTCCATCGCCTATTCCCGCATGCCGGACACGATGACGCAGATGCCCCGCTTCATGAAGCTGGACCCCGATTCCCTGCCCGTCATTCAGATTGCGCTCACCTCCAACACCATCACGCGGCAGCAGCTGACGGACTACGCGGAAAACTACGTCTCTCAGCGCCTTTCCATGGTGGCCGGAGTGTCGAAATCCGACGTGCGCGGAGCCAAGCGCTACGCGGTGCGCGTCAATCTCCGGCCCGACCTCATGCAGGCGCGCGACGTCAGCGCGGAAGAAATCCGCAACGGCATCGACGCCGCCAACGTCACCCTGCCCACCGGCAAGCTGGAAGGCTCGGACCGCATACGCAACATCAAGGACAACGGCTCGCTGATCAAGGCCGAAGACTTCGCCAAAATCGTCGTTGCCTGGCGTAACGGCGCGCCCGTGCGCCTGAGCGACGTCGCCGACGTGGAAGAAGGCGTGGAAGAAACCAACCAGGCGAGCTTCATCAGCGGCAATCCCGGCGTCATCGTTCAGGTGACCAAGCAGCCGGGCGGCAACACCGTGCAGATCGTGAGCGACATTCTCGACCTGCTCGCCGACATCGAAAACACGCTTCCGCCCTCCATCGACATGGCCGTGGTGGTAGAC
>NZ_DBMAHT010000105.1:0-7096 GCF_057866825.1 Mailhella sp. | reverse complement strand
GCGTCATCACCACGAACCCCAAGCTCTGCCCCAACGTCAAGAAGGATCTGGCCGTGAAGTTTGAAGACTGGTGGGTGAACCCCAAGACCCAGAAGCTCATTGAAGACTACCAGCTGGAAGGCAAGCAGCTCTTCTTCCCCAACGCCGGCAAGTAAGCCAACCCGCGGGCCGGATTCCCGGCCCGCCTTCCATTTTTTTCCTCGCAGGTCATCATGGGATATTTCAGCGACGGCATGCAGAAGGCCATCGACCTTCTGCTGCACATGGACGACGCCACCTTCTCCGCCATTGAAGCCACGCTCTCCTCCACGAGCTGCGCTCTCATCATTGCCACCATTCTCGGGCTGCCCCTGGGCTTTCTGCTCGGCTACACCAACTTTCCGGGCAAAAAGTTCATACGCCTCGTGTCCGATACGCTCCTGGCCTTTCCCACGGTGCTCATCGGTCTCGTCGTCTATGTGTTCATCACCTACCGCGGCCCGCTCGGTCAGTTCGGACTGCTCTTCACCGTGCCCGGCATGGTCATAGGTCAGAGCATTCTTGCTCTGCCCATCGTCGTCTCCTGGACGGCGCAGGCCGTGGAAAATCTGGACCGGCGCTGCCGGGAAACCCTGCTCACGCTCGGCGCCTCCTCCTCGCAGCTCGCCCTGCACACCATCCGCGAAATCCGCTACGATCTCGGCATGGTCTGCGTGACGGCCTTCGGCCGCGTGGTCACGGAAGTGGGCGTGGCCATGATGCTCGGCGGCAACATCCGCTATTCCACGCGCACCATGACCACCGCCATTTCGCTGGAAACCAGCAAGGGCGAATTTGCGCAGGGCATAGCTCTCGGACTCGTGCTTCTGTTCATCGCCTTTCTGGTGAACTTTCTCATGACCTGGCTCAGACAAAAGGGGCGCGCATGAACATTCTTTTCGAGGCGCACGATCTCTGCAAGCGCTACGGCGACATCACCGCGCTGCGTCTTCCCTACTTCTGCATGGAAAAGGGAGAGACCGTGGCGCTCACCGGAAGAAACGGCAGCGGCAAGTCCACCCTGCTGCGCATGCTCGCCTTTCTGGAAAAACCGACGTCCGGCTCCCTGTTCTACGCCGGAAGCCAGACCGATCCGCGCCGGGAAATCACCCTGCTGCTTCAGGAACCCTACCTCATGAAGGCTTCCGTGTTCTGGAACGTGACGCTCGGTCTGCGTCTGCGCGGCCTCGACGCGGAACAGCAGCGCAAGGGCTACAGGGAAAGCATGCTCGCCGTGGGCTTCGCCGATCCCGACGGCATGGCATCGCGCGGACCGGGAGAACTTTCCGGCGGCGAGCGCCAGCGCATCGCCCTTGCTTCGCGTCTTATTCTCTCTCCTTCCGTACTTTTACTTGATGAACCGACATCCAATGTTGACGCGGCAAGCGAAAAGGCCATACTCAATGTTGTGCGTACTCTGCGCAGCCGGGGCGTCAGCATCGTGTGCGCCACGCACGACAGAGACCTTCCCGCAGCTCTGGAAGCCCGGGAAATAAGCATTGTCAACGAAAGGCCCTGAAAGGCCCGGTCACCTAAAAAACCAACCGTTTTCCGCAAGGATGGAGAATATCATGCGTATCGTTGCCGTATCCACGAGTGCCCGCAAGGGGGAAAAGAAAATCAATCAGCCGCAGGTGACCCTGGTGGCCAATCACGGCGTGGAGGGCGACGTCCATGCCGACGGCACCCATCGTCAGCTCAGCCTGCTGGCCATGGAAGACATTGAATACATGCGCTCCATGGGCGCCGACGTGCATCCCGGCGACTTCGCCGAAAACATCACCACCGAAGGCGTGGAACTCTACACCTGCCCCGTGGGCACCCGCTTCGTCATCGGCGACGACATCGAGCTCGTGCTCACCCAGATAGGCAAGGAATGCCACATGGGCTGCGCCATCCGCCAGCAGGTGGGCGACTGCATCATGCCGCGGCGCGGCGTGTTCTGCCGCATTCTCAAGGGCGGCGTGGTCAAGCCCGGCGACAGCTTCCGCATCACCTTCCGCCCCCAGGTTCTTCCCCAGGCGTAGGCATCGAGGCTCCCATGTCTGAATTCTCTCATATCGACGCCGCAGGCAACGCCCGCATGGTGGACGTCAGCGCCAAAAAAGAAACGAAACGCACCGCCATCGCCCGCGCCGTGGTGGAACTCAATTCCCACACACTGGAACTGCTCAAGGCCAAGGCCCTGCCCAAGGGCGACGTGCTCACCGTGGCGCAGGTGGCCGGCATCATGGCGGCCAAACGCACCTCGGAACTCATTCCCATGTGCCATCCGCTGGGCCTCACCCACGCCGACGTGCGCTTCAAGGTGCAGGACGAACCGCCTTCCGTGCTGCTCGAAGCCTCGGCCAGCACGTCCGGCCGCACCGGCGTGGAAATGGAAGCCATCGTCGCGGCCCAGGTGGCGGCGGCCACCATCTACGACATGGTCAAGGCCGTGCAGAAGGACGTGGTCATCCGCGACGTGCGCCTCATTCTCAAGTCCGGCGGCAAGAGCGGCCTGTTCAAGACCGACGATCCGCTGCTCTTCGAGGTGGAAGACACGCCGCTGCCCGCGCCGCGTCCCGCGCCCGAAGCCTGGACGGGCGAAGGGCTTGCCGTGGCCTGCATCACCCTTTCCGACAAGGGCTACGCCGGCGACCGCGTGGACGAAAGCGGCCCCGCCCTGCTCGACATGCTCTCCGAGCTCTCTCCGGCCCGCCGTCAGCTCTTCCTGCTGCCCGACGATCCGCGGGCGCTGCGCAAGCTGGTCAAGGATCTTGCCGCATCCGGCTGGGGACTCATCGTCACCACCGGCGGCACCGGTCTCTCGCCGCGCGACTTCACGCCGGAAGCCCTGATTCCCGTGCTGGATCGCCGTCTGCCCGGCTTTGAACAGGTCATGTTCGCCGAAGGGCTCACCCACACGCCGCGCGCCGTGCTTTCCCGCTGCCTTGCGGGCACGCTGGGGCGCACCATGCTCATCGCCCTGCCCGGAAGCCGTCTTGCCGCGCAGGAAAATCTCGCCGCGCTTCTGCCCGTGCTGCCGCACGCGCTGGAAAAGCTCAACGGCGACATGAGCGACTGCGGAAGGAGCTAGCCTCATGGCAGAACCGCACGAAGACTACCCTGCCGCGCTCACCGACGCCCACGGCAGAACGGTGCGCTACCTGCGCATTTCCGTGACCGACCGCTGCAATCTCTGCTGCCGCTACTGCCGCGACGACAGCGTGCCCTTCATTCCGCACGAAAACATTCTGCGCTTTGAAGAAATTGAAAAGATCATTGAAATCGCCGTGAAGCTCGGCGTCCACAAGCTGCGCTTCACCGGCGGCGAACCCTTTGCCAGAAAGGGCTTTCTTGACTTTCTCATCAAGATTCACCGGCGCTTTCCGCAGACGGCGCTCAAGCTCACCTCAAACGGCACCCTGCTTGCTCCGGCGCTCGACACGCTCAAGGAGCTCGGCGTATCGGTCAACCTGTCCCTCGACTCGCTCGATCGCGCCAAATACGCGTCCATCACCGGCAGGGACGTGCTTCCCACCGTGCTCGACAACATGCACCGCATGCTGGAACTCGGCATTCCGCTCAAAATAAACGCGGTGGCCATGCGCGGCGTCAACGACAACGAGCTTCCCGCCCTGGCCGCCATGGCCATGGACTGGCCCGTGGACGTGCGCTTCATCGAGTTCATGCCCATGGGCGATTCCACCATCTGGTCGAACAACCTGTTCTGGCCCGCGGCCGATATTCTGGAAAGCGCCCGCAGGCACTGGCGGCTTGAACCCGTGGCCCTGCGCCGCAAGGACGGACTGGAAAGCGAAGGCCACACGGCGGAAGAGCGCGGACCGGCCAAGCTGTGGAAGCTCATAACGCCGGAAGGCCGCGTCTCGAAGGGCAGCTTCGGCCTCATCACCTCGGTGACGCAGAGCTTCTGCCAGTCCTGCAACCGCCTGCGCCTCACGGCAGAAGGCAATATCCGCACCTGTCTTTTCGACGACAGGGAATATCCCATCCGGGACGCCCTGCGTGACAAGGGCGAAGAGGAAGTGCGCCGCATCATGATCGACGCGGTATCCCGCAAGCCCGTGGGCGCGGAAATTCTTGCCGCAAGCAACGGCCCCGTGGCACACAAGCGCATGTCCGCCATCGGCGGATAGGCACTGCATCTCCGCCGACCGCCGGCGCGAGACCGCAATGCCGATTTCCTCCGTCGGCGCGCCCTGAATTTCGGAGCGCGCCGACTTTTTTGCCCTTCTCGCGCTCAAGACGCTCCGTCGCCCAGACAAAATGCCTCCGTCGAACAAGGCAAGACGTGCGCCTTGCGTCAATCACGTCATCAGCAACGCGCCTTTTTCCCAACGCCTGCCGCAGGCTCCCGCGCCCTCTCGCGCCTTGCGTCCTCAATTCCCGCACGCGCGCCCGTTCTGCCTGCGCGGCCTGCCGCAACTTCCGAACCGCGGATGCCGTTGCCCCGCGCCGTCAATCTTCCGGCCCCGACCAGCAGCTCCCCTGACTTTCGCGTCCCGACCGGCGACCGGGCGCATCCGGCGCTTGACACGTCCTCCGCGATTCGGCAAGGCCCGGCGCGAGCTCCGAGCCACCGTCTTTTGCCGAAGCATCGGAACAGGCATGTCCTTTTGGCAAAAAATAGCGTATCATGGTCTTCGACTGAACATTCCCGTTTCCGCACGGGCACGAGCATGCCGACAGGCAAGGTGGCGCATGAAAACTTCCACGGTAAAATCGCTTCAGGCCTACGAGCTCATCCGGGAGCTCATTCTTCAGGGAGAGCTGCTTCCCGGCGCACGTCTGGTGCTGGCCGATCTGGAAGAAAAGCTCCATGTCGGCCGGGGCCCCATACGCGAAGCGCTCATGCGGCTCGACCGCTCCGGCCTCATACGCAATCTCCCCTACAAGGGAGCCGTTGTCGCGCCGCTGCCCACGGTGCGAGAAATCCGGCATATCTATGAACTTCGGGTGCATCTGGAATGTCTGCTGGCCACCGAGGCCATGAAGTACGCCGACGAAAAGCACTGCGACGACATCGAGGACATTCTGCGCGGCATGGAACAATCAACCGCGCCTTCCGCCACGCTGTTTCACGCCGACCGGGCCTTTCACGCGGCGCTGTACAAGGCCTCGGCCATGCCGCATCTGCTGGACACGGCCGACACGCTTGTGGATCACGTGGAAATATTTCTGCATCACCGCTGCTACGCCGCGCAGGATCAGAAAACGCTGCTGGAACAGCACAGGGAAATTTTTGACGCCTTTCAGAAAAAGGACGAAGCCCGGCTTTGCGAGAGCCTGACCAATAACATCCTCATGGGGCTCCGTCTGATACAGAAGGAAATGGAACGCCGGGGAAAACAGTGCTGGTAACAAGGCTCTGACGCGCGATCTTCCGGCGAATCCTGGAAGACCACCGGCAGAAAACAAATTGGCACTGCTCCATGCGCGGCAATGGCTCAAAAAAGTCCCACCCGCGGCAAACGGATTCCCCTTTTGCGCTTCCATCCAGAGCGCTTCTCTCCGCTGCGTTGCCCGCACGTTTTCCGCGCTCCGCATATTGTTTTCCGCAGCAAAAGGATGCACCCCGCCGTCAGACCAGCCGTATTGCCGGGAATTTCGCCGAACATCGCCGATCCGCCTGAAAAACGCCGGGCAGCATCGAAACTCAAAGGCAGCACATGGCCCGCGCGCGTTCGCCATCAGATTGACGTCGAGCCCTCATGCTCACCTTGCAGGAGCGACGCACGCCCCTTGATCCGCCCCCCCCGGGAAAACAGCGCAAACCATGCCCGGCTTTCTGCATCCGGGCGGATGCCGACTCTGCCGTCAACGGAAGCATCGCTCCGCGAAACGCGCCGCGCGTGCAACAGGCCTGACGCACGCGCAAAAAATGCATAAAAAAAGAGCTGCAAACCTCGGCTTGCAGCTCTCGCTCTCATAATGGTGCCCAGGGGGAGACTCGAACTCCCACGCCATTCGGCGCTACCACCTCAAGATAGTGTGTCTACCAATTCCACCACCTGGGCACCCGAAATAATTGGATTTTTCAAAGTGTTTCAAACGATTTCAATAGAAATCATTCGCAAAGCCTTAAAATACGTTTGTATGGTACAGAAAGAAAAATAAAAAAATTTAGTTATATCAGATTATTATCATATTTTCCCTCGCTCCCAAATCAAAAATAATGAATTAATATAATCCATTATATACAAAAAATCACTGGACGCCAATAATAAAATTTGTCTACAAAAACTATAGAATATTTTATTGGTCTAATATCGTTCAAAATGTGTATAAAAATAATATAATTTTCAATTAATTGACAGAATCTAAGAATTCATATAGACCAAATTTACATCTTGATTTGAATTATTACATTATAAAGGTGGTAAAATGAAAATCGGATACATAAGAGTTTCAACTTTGGCACAAAATATAGACCGTCAACTTGACCATATTAAACTTGATAAAGTCTTTTGTGATAAGATAAGCGGGAAGGCCATGAATAACCGTCCGGAACTGCTTTCTTGTCTTGAATTTTGCCGGGAAGGTGATGAACTGTACGTTCATAGTTTTGATAGATTGGCTCGCTCACTTAGGGACTTGATGAATATCATCAACACACTTACGGCAAAAAAGGTAACGATTCGGTTCGTGAAAGAAAATCTTTCTTTTAGTGGGGAGGCTGATAATCCGACCAATAATCTGATGTTGGGATTACTTGGTGCCATAGCGGAATATGAAAGAAATCTGATCGTTAATCGCGTGCGCGAAGGTGTGGCTATCGCCAAAGCGAAAGGCCACTATCGGAATGTAGGACGCAAACCAACGTTATCCGCCGATACCATTAATGAACTGCGTACAAAGCACGCCGCCGGGGCGAGACCAACGGACTTAGCCAAAATTTATGGAATTAGCCGGGCAACGGTGTATAATTATCTTTCAAAGTAAAAAATAAACCGTAGGAGTATATACTCCTACGGTTTATTTTTTATCAAAATTCATTTTATTTTATTGAAGATGTTTTATTTTTTTTGTTGTAAAATATTATTAAATAATCATAATCTTTATCTTCTATAAAAAC
>NZ_DBMAHT010000104.1:0-7113 GCF_057866825.1 Mailhella sp. | reverse complement strand
TTTTCCGCCATGATCGAGGAGGCGGGCGGCAATGCCCGCGTCTGCCCCATTGTTCCCGACGACATGGACCGCATTCGCGAGGCCATTGCTTCCGCCGTGGAAGACGGGGCCGATCTCGTCATCATGAACGCGGGCTCTTCGGCGGGCAGCCATGACTACACGGCCGACGTCATTGCCGGCATGGGCGAGGTGCTGGTGCATGGCGTGGCGGTCATGCCGGGCAAGCCCACGGCGCTCGGCATCGTGGAGGTCGGAGGCCGCCGGGTTCCCATTGTCGGGACGCCCGGGTATCCGGTTTCCGCCATCGTGGCCATGGAGGAATTCGTTCTGCCGCTGCTCGTCCGCTGGCAGAAGCACGGGGTGAAGCGCCGCGAATCCGTCACCGTGACGCCCTGCAATCCCATTCCCTCGCGTCCCGGCATGGAAGAGCGGGTGCGCGTGAAGCTCGGCGTGGTGGACGGCGCCTGCTACGCGGTCACGCTTCCGCGCGGCGCTGGCACGGTGACCAGCCTTTCCCGGGCCGACGCCGTGATTCCCATTGAGCGCGACCGCGAAGGTCTGGACGCCGGACAGCCCGTGCGTGCGGAACTTCTGCGCTCCCGGGAAGAGATTGAGGGCGCGCTGCTTGCGGTGGGCAGCCACGACAATACGCTCGATCTCATCGACAGCATGCTCCGGCGCACGCATCCGGGCTTCCGGCTGACCTCGGCGCACGTGGGCTCCCTGGGCGGACTGCTGGCGCTGCGGCGCGGACAGTGTCATCTGGCGGGAAGCCACCTGCTCGACGAGGAAACCGGCATTTACAACAGAAAGGCCATTCAGGAGAACATGAAGGGCATGCCCGCCGTGCTGGTGCAGCTCGTGGATCGCGAGCAGGGCATCATGGTGCTGCCCGGCAATCCGAAAAACATCACGACGTTTGAGGATCTGTGCCGCGAAGACGTGCAGTTTATCAATCGTCAGCGCGGCAGCGGCACCCGGGTGCTGCTGGATTACGAGCTGAAGAAGCGCGGACTTTCGCCTGCCCGCATTCAGGGCTATCGCGACGAGGAATACACGCACATGAACGTGGCGGCGGCGGTGCTTTCCGGCCGGGCCGACGCGGGTCTCGGCGTGCGTTCTGCGGCGGCGGCCCTCGGGCTGGACTTCATTTCCGTGGGCGTGGAGGAATACGATCTCGTCATTCCCGAGCGCTACATGCAGGACGCCCGCATTCAGGCGCTGCTTGAGGTGATTCGTTCAGAAGAATTCAAGGAAAACGTGCGCGCCATGGGCGGATACGGCACGGACCGCACCGGTGAGATTCTCTGGGCGTACGACGGCAAATAACGTCGCAGACCTTCGCATGTTCACGCGCGTCGTCGGATGGCTCCGGGGGCGCGCGTTTTTTGTCGCCGCAGGCCGGGTTGCCTGTCGCAGAGCATGGCCGCTCAAAAGAGAAGTCCACAGGGAATCGGAACGCCGCAGGGGCACTTCGTGACGACATGCGGAAACGCAGTGCGGGAAGTTGCAGGGAAATCCGCGGCAAAAGCAGGGACGTTGCCGTCAAAATGAGAACTCGAACCGGGCTCCGTTCCCCTTTTTGCCGGAGAGCGCTGCCGGATGCCGTGTTCCTGCACGGCTTTTCGTTTCGCGCGCCGGTATGAGGCCGGTTAAAAGAAAACTCCGACGTCTGAGGACAGGCGTCGGAGCGAAGGAAACATGTTTGTCGCCGAAAAACGGAAGGAATATTGACGCGGGCTGCGCAGTCGTGCCGGACAGGGAAGGGCGTCCGTTTCCCGCAGCGGCCGGATGTCGCAAAGGAAAGGCGCGAATATCAGGATTCGGTCTGCGCCGTTTTGGTTCCGGCGTATTTTTTCATGGCCAGACTGCACTTTCCGGACTTGATTTTTCGCGGCGTCGTCGCGTTTTCGGAAAGCTGCACGCTTGCGGGCAGGCAGGAACGGATGATGTCGAAGGTCCCGTCCTTTTTCCAGGCCGTAAAGCGTCGCCACGCCGTCACATAGCTGCCCATGTCGCGGGGCAGGTCGCTCCAGCGGCAGCCTGTGGTAAGAACATAGAGAACGGCTTCGAGCGTTTCCCGGTCGCTTTTGCGGGGGCGTCCTACCTTCTTGCCCCGGGCAAGAAACGGCTCGATGCGTCTCCATTGCTGATCGCTGATGAATGCCATGCCATGTTCCTTTGAGTGAAATGTTTGGGTGTCAGTGCCGGGGAAGAATCGTAAGCGTTTCGAGTTCCGGGATGGAAAGATCGAGATGAAAGAGCTTTCCGTCGTCGCTTTTGTTCCGGCAGAGTCTCCGCATGAAGAGAGATACCATAAGACAGGCCGTGCCCGCTACGGTCAGCACATGGGTGTTCATGGGAGCGCCTTCCCTGTTGCCCGCATCTTCGCCGGGATACACCAGAGAGAAGGGCATGTCTCCGCTGCCGTCGAAAAGGGCGAGGCCCTCGTTTCTGGCCACGGAACCCTGCACGCAGGGAACGCCGGCGCGGTTGGCGGCTTCCTCCAGCATTTTTTTGCGCGCGATGGAATCCAGGCAGTCCATGACCACGTCCACGCCTTTCAGCAGCTGCGGCAGATTGTCTTCGTCCAGCGCCACGGTGCACGCTTCCACATCCATGTAGGAAGCAATGCTCAGAATGCCGTCGCGGCAGACTTCCGCCTTGAAGCGCCCCAGCGCCTGTTCCGTGCAGAAAAGCTGCCGGTTGAGATTGCTTTCCTCGAACTTGTCGGGATCGCAGAGTACAAGGCTGCCCACGCCCATGCGCGCCAGAAGCGCCGCCGCGTGACCGCCGAGACCGCCGCATCCGGCAAGGAGAACTCTCGTGGAAAGCAGGGCGGAAAGCGCCTGCGCGCTGAAGGCTCCGCGGCAGCGGCTGAAACGTTCCGGCCAGATGTCGCGGGCGAGCAGTTCCGTCATGGCGACGCGTTCCGGAACGCCGAGTTCCTGCGCCAGAAGGCGCACGCCTTCCCGAATCATGGAGCGTTCGCCGCGCTGCTGCCTGAGATAGGGGGCAAAGCGTTCGGCGAGTTCCGTGTCGGAAGGGAAGGGACGCATTTAGCCTCCTCCCACGGCGGGAAAATACGCCACGCGGTCGCCGTCGTTCACGGTGGAGTCAAGCTCGCTCTGACGGCTGTTGATCATGACGATTTTGATTTCCTCGTGAGGAATGCCGATGCGGCTCGCCAGTTCTCCGGCGGTCAGCGAGCTTTCGCCCTCGCCGAGCGAAAACTGAAGACCCGCTTCCGGATCGTAGTCGGGAACGAGATCGCGAAGGGTGGTGCTGAGTTTTATCAGTATGCTCATGGGAAAAAAGTCCCGCGCGGAGCGGACCCCGCGCGGGACGGGAAGAGGTTACTTCTTGATCCAGTTGAAGGTGGTCTGCAGTTCTTCAGGCGTGAAGTCGAAGGTGGTGTTGTGAGGCGCCACGGGCTCGTCGGTGAAGAAGTCGGGCAGATGGTCGGCGGCTTCGGTGATGCCGGCGCGACGGTTGAAGTCGATTTCCGTGGACAGGATGCGCTGACCGAGGGTGACCACGTCGTCACCGGTGAGCTTCCAGCCGAACTTGGCGTTCAGCATGTCCACGATGGCCGCAAGGGCGTCCGGAATGTCGAGGATGGCGAAGGCCGTGAACAGGCACAGGCCCACGCTGTCCACGGAAGCCGTGGCGATCTGCAGATTGCGGGAAAGTTCGATCTGACCTTCCTTCTTGAGCGGATCAACCTTGCCGCCGCAGGAAAGGATGTTCGCGGTGACCGCGTAGCCGGCGGTGTGGTCAGCGCCCATGGGGGTGGTGGCGTAGGTGACGCCCACGCCCTTGACCGCACGGGGATCGTAGGCGGGCAGGCTCTGACCCTTGACGCAGGGCACTCTGCGCACGCCGAACACTCGGCCGGTGGTGGCGGTGCCGCAGCCGATGATGCGGCCGAGCGGGGTGCCTTCGCTGATGCCCTTCATGGCTTCCATGACGGCCTTGCCGTCGCCGAGCGGAATGCCGCCGCCGGCCATGGCGACGCCCACGGCCACGCCGACGTCAATGGTGTCCACACCGATGTCGTCGCACATGTGGTCGAAGGTGCAGATGAGGTCGAGGTCGTCGATGTTGCTGTGGGGGCCGAAGCACCACAGGGTTTCATATTCGGGCCACTTGCTCTTGAACTTGCCCTTTTCGTCGGGGAAGATGCCGCTGCAGCGGATGATGCAGCCGCTCATGCAGCCGTGGGCCACGGAACCTTCGCCGCCGCGTTCCTTGGTGAGCTTGTTCATGCGTTCGCCGGAAACGGCTTCGTGATGCTCGAACTGGCCGCAGGTGAAGTTGCGGGTGGGGAGGCCGCCCGCTTCGTGCAGGATGTTCACGAGCACGGCGGTGCCGTATTCGGCAAGGCCCTTGCCGGTGATGGGATGGCTGGTGAGAGCCTTGGCAAAGCGCTTGGACGCGGCCTTGAAGCCTTCTTCATCAACGAGAGGATGATTCTTGCCGCCCTCGGGGTTGATGATGATGGCCTTGAGGCCCTTGGAGCCCATGACGGCACCCACGCCGCCGCGGCCGGCATGGCGCTGCGGACGCAGTTCGCGGTCGGTGAAGGCGATGCTGGCGGCGGTGAGCTTGAATTCGCCCGCGCGGCCGATGGTGACGTAGCTGCAGTCCTTGCCGTACTGCTCGACGAGCTTGGCCACGGCGTCGAAGTTGTTCAGGCCGGCCACGGTGGAAGGAACGAGCTTGGCGGAATCCTTGCTGATTTCAAGCTGCCACCATTCGCCTTCGGTGGCCATGTCTTCCACGATGATGGCCAGAATGCCGAGCTTGGCAAGATGGCCGCCGGGCTGACCGCCGGAGTTGGATTCCTTGATGCCTTCAGTGAGGGGGCTCTTGCAGCCCACGGAAATACGGTTGGAGTTGGGGCTGTTGGTGGCGCCCAGCAGACCGGGGGCAAAAACGAGTTTGTTGTGCGGTCCGAGGGGAGTGCAGATGGGGTTGACCTCGCGGGCCACGATGGTGGAGGTCAGGGCGCGACCGCCAAGACCGGCGTATTCTTCGGGGATGTCCTCAAACACGCAGCTCTTGGTGGCCATGTTGACACGCAGAAAACGAAACATGCCGTGTGCTCCTTGGGTTATGGATTCACGATAATCGGAGAAGCCTCTTTAAGCCGACCATAGGGCCGTATGTTTTTTTTCGTCAAGGAAGAGAAAAAACAATCACGCTTTTTCTGAAGACTTCCCATTTCGTGACGGTTGGGAGGCGGGGCAGGGGAGAGCTGCCCCATGCGGCAGGTCTCCTGCTACTTTGACCAGGAGAAGAACACCGGATCCTTGCGGGTGCACGGCGGCACGGGCACCTTCGTGTAGCCCATGCTCAGCGTGGAAACCAGGTGGAAGCCTTCGGGAACATGATGTTCGGCCTTGAAGGCGGCGTCGTCGAAGAGGGCTTCGGCAAAGCCTATCCAGCAGCAGCCTATGCCTTCGCTTTCCGCGGCGAGCATGATGTTGCCCGCCACGAGGGAACAGTCGTACACGTTCCAGTGCGAAGAGGTGTCGCCATAGACGATGAGCACCGTGCCCGCGTGATTGAAGATGTGGTATTTCTCATTCCTGAGCCAGGATTCGTACTGGGCCAGATGCGGATAGTCCGCCAGATGGTTCAGCACCTTCTGCTTGATGCGATCCGAAAGCGCGTCGATTTCCTTTTTGTCCTGAAGGACCACGAATCCCCACGGTTCCATGCCGGAGCCCGTCGGAGCCTTGACGGCCAGCGTCACGAGTTTTTCGAGCACGTCCTTTTCCACGGGACGCTCCGTGTAGCTGCGAATGCTGCGTCTTTTTTCTATGGCTTCCAAAACATCCATGACGAGTCTCCTATTAATAATATAGATAGGGAGGGGGAGGGCGAAAAAAAGGGGCGAATGCCCGAAGGCATCCGCCCCGAGAAGGCGTCGGTCCTGAAAAGGATAAGCGCCTTCAGACCGGACGTTCAGGCGGCCGGAGCGCCGACTACTTGTTCAGGGAGGCGACGCCTGCCTTGGCCACGTTGGTGTCTTCCTGCACGGAGCCGCCGCTCACGCCGATGGCGCCGACGACAACGCCGTTCTTGTCCTTCAGCAGTTCACCGCCGCCGAAGATGACGAGGCCGTTGTTGGTGACTTCAATGCCGTACAGTTCGCCGCCGGGCTGGGCTGCCGCGCCGAGTTCGGCGCTGGACATGTTGAACAGGCGGGCGGTCTTGGCCTTCTTCATGGAAACGTCGATGCTGCCGAGGAAGGCGCCGTCCATGCGGCAGAAGGCTTTCAGATTGCCGCCGGCGTCGATGACGCTGATGTTCATGGGAACGCCCTGCTTCTTGGCGAAGGCGAGGGCACCGTCAACGACCTTCTGCGCCTGTTCGAGCGTAAGATCGCCGGGAAGCTGGAGTTTGCTGGTATCGACAGCGGCGGAAGCGGGAACAACCAGGGCGGCCAGAAGGGCGCAGGTAAGAAGAGTGCGACGCATGATATCCTACTCCGTGTTTTGCAAAAGGCAGATACGGCAGCCCACATGTCGTCATATCTGCTCTTCCGGTTTTTCTTTTTTATAGCGTAGTGCCGGGGGCGTTTCAAGGGGCGGAGCGTCTTTCTCTTCGGCGCCGAGCCGAAAGAGGGCATTTTTTATGCTGCGGGCCGGAGCCTTTCATCGACGCCAGCTTATAAAAAAAGAGCCATTCTTAATAAGAAGAAGGGAAAGCGCGGAAAGGGCAGCAGGGGCGTCATGGAGTGTTTTTGAAATCAAAGATAAATTTTATTCTTATATTATGGAATGTTAGAGATGAATTCCAGAAATCTCCCCGAGAATGTTACGGGCTTCTCCAGAAGGCACAAAACAGGGAAAAAGAGGGGAATTTTGAAATGGAATTTTGAAATGGAACGGGAAAAGTTTTGTGCTTGTATATTTAGTAACGCGGTAATATGGCCTGATGATTGATTATTTTATTTATTGAATTTTGAAATGAAAAAGTTATTTTTTTATTTTTTCAGAACCTTTGACTTTTTCTCAGCAGTACCGTAGGACAAATACAGTACAAGTCTCTTATCCTTTTGCTAACTACTGCTTTCAAGGAGTTACTATGAGCACTGATGTC
>NZ_DBMAHT010000103.1:0-7226 GCF_057866825.1 Mailhella sp. | reverse complement strand
GGCATATCCTCGGTGGTGTCCTGCTGCCGCACGGTCAGGCTCTCTTCCGTGCTCACGTCGCGCCGCTTTCTGGCCCTTGCCGATCTCACGGCCATGGAACAGGCGCTCAAGGATGCGGGGCTGCGCATCGTGTACCTTGAAGACGTGGCCAAAAGGCTCACCCTCGGCGACAAGGCCCTCGGCGCGCTTTTTGCGTGGCTGCGCGTGGCGCCGTCCACCCCGGCCGACGATCCGGCCGCGGTCATGTTCACTTCCGGTACCGAAGGCGTGCCCAAGGCCGTGCTGCTCAGTCACGTGAACATCATCGCCAACCGCTATCAGGCGCTCAGCATGCTCACCATCGGCTCCGGCGACAAGCTGTTCAACTGCCTGCCCATGTTCCACGCCTTCGGGCTCGGCATCTGCACGCTGCTGCCCGTGCTCGCCGGCGTGCGGGTGTTCCTCTATCCTTCGCCGCTTCACTACCGCATCGTGCCCCGGCTCTTTTACGAGAGCCAGTCCACCATCATCTGCGGCACGGACACCTTCTGCGCGGGCTACGCGCGCTACGGACGCCCCTACGACTTCTGTCACGCGAGGCTTGTCATCATAGGCGCGGAAAAAATGCGCGAGAGCACGCGCCGCGTGTGGCTTGAGAAGTTCGGCGTGGATCTTTTCGAGGGCTATGGAGCCACGGAAACAGCGCCGCTCATTTCCGTGAACACGCCCGCCTACCGCAGGGATGGGAGCGTGGGGCGGCCCATTCCCGGCCTTGCCTGCCGACTTTCGCCCGTGCCCGGCATTACGGAAGAGAATACCGGCGTTTTGTGGGTGAAGGGCGACAACGTCATGCTCGGCTACATGCGCTTTGCCGCGCCGGGCGTGCTGGAACCGCCCGTGGACGAAGCGCTTGCCGAACGCTTTGCGCTCACCGGCGAGGGCGACGACGGCTCGGGCTGGTACGAAACCGGCGATATCGTTCACATGGACGAGGACGGCTTCATCTTCATCCGGGGCCGCGCCAAGCGCTTTGCCAAGATAGGCGGCGAAATGGTGTCGCTTGCCGCCGTGGAGGACGCGCTCAAGGAAATCTGGCCCGAATCGGTGCTCGGTGTGGTGGCCATACCCGATCCGCGCAAGGGCGAACAGCTCGCGCTCGTCATCGACACGGAAGACGTGACCACGAGCCGCATTGCGGCGCACTTTGCCAGCCGCGGCCTCTCGCCGCTGTGGACGCCGAAGCGCATCGTGAGCGTGAAGCAGGCCCCGCTTCTGGGCTCGGGCAAGTTCGACTACCGCAAGGCCCGGGAGCTCGCGGAAAAGGGATAGGGCAGGGCGCGTCTTCTGCCGGAGAAGGCGTGGAATCCGCCGTTTTTCGGCAGGGCCGCGCTCCGCAAGCCGGAGATGAATCGCTGCGCTCACCGGGCGGAGACTGTCGATGCGTGCGCGTCGAGCCTGAGGCGCTCCGGCCGCAGGCAAAAGACGTGTGCGGAAGCGCTTCTCTGTCGGAAACTTTTCTTCGTGATGCCGGGCTTTTTCGACACCGCAACGGATTTTTTTCTCTTCCTTCACATTTTTTCTTGAAAAAAGCATCCGCATTTCGTACTCTTCCAAAAAAGACGCCGAAAAGGCGAAAAGGAAATCATGATGAACGTCCGCAATGCCGCCGCTGCTCTTCCGAAGAACGAAGTTCGCTTCGCTTCTTCTCTGCTGCTGTGCGCTCTTCTTTGCGGACGACTGTCCGGTCTGCTGCTGTGCCCGGATATATCGTGATTTCTGACGAATGACAGGCAAAAGGCTGTTCCGTCGGAAGTCGGAGCAGCCTTTTTTATAGCCTCCGCCGAGTGGCGGGGGCCCAGGGATGAAACGCCGCAGGCCGCGGGATAACGGCCTGAAAACGCAAGGAGAAAACCATGTCCGACCGCGTCATTATTTTCGATACCACGCTCCGCGACGGGGAACAGTCCCCCGGCGCCACCATGGACCTCAGTGAAAAGATCCGCATCGCCCGTCAGCTGGAAATGCTGGGCGTCGACGTCATTGAGGCGGGCTTCCCCGCGGCCAGCGAAGGCGACTTCGAGGCCGTGAAGGCCATTGCCCAGAGCGTGGAGAACGCGCAGGTCGCCGGCCTTGCCCGCGCCAACGCCAAGGATATCGACCGCGCCTGGGAAGCCGTGAAGTTCGCCCGCAATCCGCGCATCCACACCTTCATCGCCACTTCCCCCATTCACATGGAATACAAGCTGCGCAAGACTCCCGACGAAGTCGTGGATCTCGCCGTCGCCGCCGTGAAGCGCGCCGCCTCCTACACCCCCAATGTGGAATTTTCCGCTGAAGACGCCTCCCGCACCGATCCCGACTTCCTCGTGCGCATCGTGACCGCCGCCATCGACGCCGGCGCCACCACCATCAACATTCCCGACACCGTGGGCTTCGCCCAGCCCGACGAATTCGGCGCGCTCATCCGCTACGTCATCCAGAACGAGCCCAATTCCGACAAGGCCATCTTCAGCGTACACTGCCACGACGACCTCGGTCTGGCCGTGGCCAACAGCCTTGCCGCCGTCAAGAACGGCGCGCGTCAGGCCGAACTGTGCCTGAGCGGCATCGGCGAACGCGCGGGCAACGCCTCCCTCGAAGAATTCGTCATGGCGCTCAAGCTCCGTCCCGAATACTACGGCGTGGAATGCTCCATCGTCACTGAACAGCTTTATCCGTCCTGCCATCTGCTTTCGCTCATCATCGGCCGTCCCATTCCGGCCAACAAGGCCATCATCGGCAGCAACGCCTTTGCCCATGAATCCGGCATCCATCAGGACGGCATGCTCAAGAACCGCAACACCTACGAAATCATGACCCCGCAGGCCGTGGGCCGCAAGTCCACCGACATCGTCATCGGCAAGCATTCCGGCCGCAACGCCGTGCGCACCCGTCTTGAAGAGCTCGGCTACACGCTCGACAACGATCAGGTCAACGCCGTGTTCGCCGCCATGAAGGAACTTGCCGACAAGAAGGCCCGCATTCACGACGAAGACCTCGAAGCCCTCGTCTTCTCCGAAGTGTACCGCATGCGCATTCCGGATCGCTTCCGTCTGAGCAACATCTGCGTGCAGACCACCATGGGTTCCACCATGCCCACCACCGCGGCCGTGGTCATGCAGGATCGCGACAACGAAGTGCGTCTGGCGGGCTTCGGCGTCGGCCCCATCGACGCGGCCTTCAACGTGATTTCCCAGATCTGCGGCACCAAGGCCGAACTCGAAAAGTTCTCCGTGAACGCCATCACCGGCGGCACCGACGCCCAGGGCGAAGTGTCCGTGCATCTGCGTGACGGCAAGTATTCCGCCACGGGCCGCGGCTCCGACCTCGACATCATCGTGGCGAGCGCCAAGGCCTACGTGGACGCCCTGAACCGCCTTGAACACAAGGAAAAGGACGTCATCAGCTACAAGCAGAACCCCGTCGACTAAGTTCACGACCGGTCATTCCGGAGCGCCCCGCAACGAGATTCGGAGCGGGGCGCGGTCTGCAAGTGCCCGCATGCTGCCGACTGCTGCCTCGCGCCCTGCCGCGCGAAGCGTCGGCGCAGAACGGGCGACGCACAACATTGCGCCCCTGCGCCGCGCCAGGGGAGCGCCCGTTTCCCCGCAGGGGCGAAACGCAAATCGCATTTTTTTCCTGGAGATGGAATCATGGCAATGACGCTTGCCCAGAAAATACTTCAGATGCACACCGACGAAGAGATCCGCGAACCGGGTCAGATCGTGGAATGTTCCCTTTCCGGCGTGCTCGCCAACGACATCACCGGCCCTCTGGCCATTAAATCCTTCCGCGCCATGGGCGCCAAGAAGGTGTTCGACAAGGATCGCGTGTTTCTGGTGATGGATCACTACACCCCGCAGAAGGACATCGCCTCGGCCAATCAGGTCATCGTGTCCCGTCGCTTTGCCAGGGAAATGGGCATCACCCATTACTACGAAGGCGGCTGCGCGGGCGTGGAACATGCGCTCCTGCCCGAAAAGGGCCTCGTCAAGCCCGGCGATCTCGTCATCGGGGCGGACAGTCACACCTGCACCTACGGCGGCATCGGCGCGTTTTCCACGGGCCTCGGCTCCACGGACATCGCCTGCGGCATGGTGCTCGGCAAGCTGTGGTTCAAGGTGCCTGCCACCATCCGGGTGAACATTGAAGGTTCGATGCCCCGCTGGATTCGCGGCAAGGATCTCATTCTGCGCCTCATCGGCGAAATCGGCGTGGACGGCGCGCTCTATCGTTCGCTGGAATTCGGCGGCTCCGCGCTCAAGGACGTGGATATCGAAGGGCGTCTGTGCATGGCCAACATGGCCATTGAAGCGGGCGGCAAATGCGGCCTCTTCCCCTCCGACGATCTGACCGCCGAATACTGCCGCGCCCACGGCACGCCCGATCCCATGCGTCTTGCCGCCGACGAGGGCGCCGAATACGAGCGTACGGTGACCATGGACGTCACCGGCATGGAACCTGTGGTGGCCTGCCCTCATCTGCCGGAAAACACGCGTCCGGTCTCCGAACTTTCCGACGTGACCGTGGATCAGGTGGTCATCGGTTCCTGCACCAACGGCCGCATTTCCGACATGCGCGACGCGGCCGAGATTCTGCGCGGCCGCAAGGTGGCTAAGGGCGTGCGCTGCATCGTGATTCCCGCCACGCCCTCCGTGTGGCGTCAGGCCATGGACGAAGGCCTCTTCGACGTGTTCTCGGACGCGGGCTGCGTGATCAGCACTCCCACCTGCGGCCCGTGCCTCGGCGGCTACATGGGCGTGCTCGGCGACGGCGAGCGCTGCATTTCCACCTCGAACCGCAATTTCCGCGGCCGCATGGGCAGCCTGGAGTCGGAACTCTACCTCGCAAGCCCCGTCGTGGCGGCCGCTTCCGCCGTGACCGGCGTCATCACCGGGCCCGACGCGCTGTAATCCGCGCCCCGCGGCGGCTCTTTCCGGCGCGTTCGGAAAAAGCCGCCCTGCATGCATATCTGCGGGCGTGCCCCGCGCCTTTTGCGCCCTGCGCGAAAGGGAAATACAGGAGTCATCCATGTCCTTTACCGGAAAAGTTCATAAGGTCGGCGCGCATATTGATACCGACGCCATCATCCCGGCCCGTTTCCTCGTCACCACCGATACCCGCAAGCTCGGCGAAGCCTGCATGGAAGGCCTCGAACCCGGCTGGGTCAAGCGCGTTCATGAAGGCGACATCATCGTGGCGGGCCGCAACTTCGGCTGCGGTTCCTCCCGTGAACACGCGCCCCTCGCCATCATCGGCGCAGGCATCCGCGCCGTGGTCGGCCACAGCTTCGCCCGCATCTTCTACCGCAACGCCTTCAACATGGGCCTCATGCTCCTCGAAGTCGGCGACGAGGTCGATAAGATCAACGACGGCGATACCCTCGAAATCAGCCCCGAACACGGCACCATCCGCGACCTCGACAACGGCGCGGAAATCCGTATTCCCCCCCTCTCGCCCATGATGCAGACCCTCATCGACAAGGGCGGCATGGTCAACTACGTCAAAGAACAGCTCAAAGCCCAGAATAAGTAGCTTTTGGGAGGTTTTTGCCCCGCTCCGATAGGGTGAGCGGATCTGAAAGGCCGGGTTTTCCCGGCCTTTCGTCGTTTAATGTAGTTTTTATCTATCGAATGTGAGAATAATGTTCGCATAATATATTTTTATCACTTTTTTAACACTGAATTGACTATATATAACTTTGTGATATAATTCAATTAGTTGTTATAGCACATTGAAATTTTTAGAATTTTTTAATTTTTTATTGGGAGTGACGATATGTCTGTAATAGATGATAAAGAAACTCTTGAATTATTGAAAAAGGCAAACAATAAAAACTTAGAGTGTTATATATTACTTGAAGATCTTTATAAAAGACATAATAAATATACACCAGAAGATTTGTTAAAAGAAATTTGTCTGGATGGATCAAATACAATAGCTTCTATTTTTCGTGGTTGGACACCTGTACATTATGATGAAGTTGTGAGGGATGTTGCAGAAAAAATTGGTGTAAAAGATGAGAATATTGATAAGGATAATATGCAAAAGAATGAAATAATGATTATAGGGAAGTTGATTGAAGATTTTTGGAAAAATTTATCAGAACAAGAGCGAGATGATATAATTAATAATATACATAAATTAAAAGATATAGCTGTAAATCCTAAATCTCTTATTAATCTTCTTAAGCTTGGGGGTAATATTGTACCAATACTTATATCTAAAATAGGTATAAAAGCAACACAACAAGTAGTATTAAAAGTTCTGGGAAGTATGCTTACTCGTCAGGCAGTGATCCAGGGGACTAGAACTATTTTAGGAATGCTTATTCCAGTTGTGAATATTTTGATGGGAATATGGCTTTTGGTTGATATCGCAGGACCAGCATATCGAAAAACGATCCCCTCAGTTGTCAGTATTGCAATGATTAGATTACAGCTAGAATCGGAAGAGTAACTATGTCTATAATATCTGTATATTTTGAGCTTCCTGAACAGATAAAACAGGGGCTGGCTACTGGAGTTCTTAGCCAAGTTGGTGGAGTAATACGTGAAACTAGTACAGGAAAGATAGTTTGCTTTCTTAAAGAAGTCGATGCAACAGATAAAATTGAAGAACTGTCAAAAGGTTTAGAGGATCTTGGAGCCCAGTTGGCAGGCGTAGAACGCATGCAAATTTTGACAATGGGAGGGCTTGCCGGTGTATCCATGATATGTATGGCTGGATTCGTATATATAGGTAGTCAGATTGCTAATATACAAAAGCAGATTGATATTGTACAAAAATCACTTGATGAAATAAAAAATATTGTTAATTTGCTGCATGTATCAAATATAGTTAATCTTGCAAAAGAGTATTATCGGGCATGTGCATCCTATCAGGAAAAAGATTATGAAGATGCTCTCAAACACGCTAGAAACTGTAGTGCAGACATTGAAAATTATTTTGAAAATATGCCGGTAGAAAAAATATTGGCAGATGAAAAATCTTGCTCTTTTTTAATTAAGATATTGTGTTCTACAATGCAATGTCATATTTTTTCTGCATATTTATTAAAAAGTAAAAATATTTATGATATAATTAAACGCTATCAGGCATTATTTGCTAAACTGGAAACAATTATTAAAAGTTATACTCATAAATTATTTAATTCTATTCCTACTTCTGATGCTATTCAAATTTATCGTTTAAAAAAAGATCCAAAC
>NZ_DBMAHT010000102.1:0-7248 GCF_057866825.1 Mailhella sp. | reverse complement strand
GCGAAGAGGAGCACGCCGCCTGCGAGACCGAGTGCGCCGATCCAGAAGGTGACGGCGAGCATGAGCACGAGGCGCACGATGTCGATGGGGTGGAAGCCCCAGGCGCTGTAGAGGCGATAACGCACGGTGGTGCCGCCGAGTAGCGCGCCGAGGTTGTAGCTGACGGCCGAACCGGCAAAGGACACGAGACAGACCCGGGGGAAGGGCAGACGCCGGTGAATGGCCCGCACGGCGAGCCAGTCGTAGCCTACGAGGATGGCGTAGTTGATGACGACGAGCACAACGGCAAGAATAAGTTGCCGATGTTGTATGTGGAGAATGCTGTCTATGATTTCTTCCATGCTGTAGCGCTTGAGCTTGTCGTAGAGAAGCCAGCAGGCCAGCGCACAGATGAAGAGAACGAGGAGCTTTCCCAGAATCGGCAGATATTTTTTCGTCTTCGGCAAATCACACACCCGGAAAATACAGAGTCTCGCCATGAGGCGGGGAACAAATTTGTGCGCCATCACAATACCTTTATGGAAGGGTAAAGGCAAGGGGAGAAAGGTAACAAATCGAGGGGGAAGGTTTTTTCATCACAAGATGAGCGCCGGGAAGGGAGATCTGTTGCGGGGCGGAATGTCTGGAAAAGTCTGGCGGGCAATCCGTTTGCCGGGTTTCGGAAGCGGGGTAAACGGGCGAGCAATGGGCGTTGTCTTTATCATTTGTTGGGGAAGAATTGATATAAATTTCACAAAACATTAACAAAAAAAGAAAGCTTTTTGAGGGGGGACACTGGGGAGTTGCGGCAGAGATGGGGCGAGGTCCGGGACGAGATTTCTGGTGAAGATGCAAGGGCGAGGATTCAGGGGGAGGCAGAGGCTCGGGGCGGCAGGCGAGTGGCCGAGAATTCGGCGAAAGGGGCGCGTCCTGTGGAGAAAGGCGAGCCCGGGGCGATTTGCGGCGGAAGGGCTTATGGACAGGTTGCGGCGAGGAGCGGGAGACGGCGAGGGTAAGTACGCCGGGAGAATGTGCAGCGTTCGGGGTGAGGGAGGCAATGGGAGGCACGGGGTTCTGGCGGAGACAAGACGAACTTTCGGGCCGGGCGACGTCGGGCAGGGGGCGTTTTGGCAGGAAAAAGGGCTTCTTCCGAGAGAAAATTTCGGGCCGCAAGTTTTTCAGAGAGAAGGAGATGCCGGGACATCAGAAGGCGCGCCGTTCGGAGCACGGGCGAAGCGACGACGAACGGCTCGAAGATGGGCGGGGGAGCAAGGACGACGGAACGGCGTTGATTTTTCGCTCGGCGTTCGCGTTCCGGCAGCGTCTGTTCCTTGCGCCGACGTTTGCAGGGTGGTCCATTATTGTTTCGCCTTTCGCGATTGCCGCCTTGCGTTTCTTCGTGGACCGATGTTTTGTTTTCGCGGCGGACACTCGCGTTCCCAGCCTCGTCTTTTCGCGAGGACTTCGCAGTTTCTGCCTTTGATTTACGGCGCGTTTGTCCGTTTTTGCCTCTTCCGCCTTTTTCTCTCCCCCCCCCTTCGCCCACAGCTGCGCGCATGATCATCCCGTTCACCCTGTCCTGCTGAAGCAGCGTTAGCTGCGAAGCAGAATCAGGGGGGACCGGGGGGAATTATTTCCCCCGGCGGGGTTCGGGGCAGCGCCCCGACTGCTCTTGCCTGTCCCCCTTCCTTTCCTCTCTTCATGGGGGAATTGACGCTGCGGGGCGGGGCAGTTAATCTCTGGTTGAATTTCAGGAGGGAGAGATGTCGGCAGAGAAGGCGGGACTGGAGCCGTGGCCTGCGGCGGTGAAGCGCGGCAGGGGGCGGCCGCGCAAGGTACGCGCTGATTCGGCGGCGGAGGGATCTGCGCTGCTGGAGGCGCAGGCGGTGATTGACGCGCCGGAGGGCGTTTCGCAGGAGAAGGAGAAGAAGCCCACGGCGCTTTCCGCGGCGCGGCGGGCTCCGTCGGACAGTCTGCGGGCGCTGGGGGAGCACTGGCTGGACGAGCTTCTTGCGGTGCGTGGGCTTTCGCCGATGACGGTGGATTCGTATCGGCAGGACATTGCCTCGCTGTCGTCGTTTCTGGAGGAGAGCGAGCTTGGCGACTGCACGGCGAAGCAGGCTCTTTCGCGTTTGGACGACGAGCAGCTTCTGCTTTTTGTGGTATGGCTGCGGCGCAGGGGCGACGGCAAGCGCACGCTGGCGCGGCGGCTTTCGTGTCTGCGCGGATTTCTCGGCTGGTGCGTGGATCTGGGGCTCATGGAAGGCAATCCCGCCGAGCTCCTGGACGGGCCCAAGCTGCCGCGGGTTTTGCCCAACGTGCTGACGCGTCAGGAAGTGCTGGCGCTCATCGACGCGCCGGACACGCGCACCAAGCTCGGGCGGCGCGATCACGCCATGCTTGAACTCATGTACGCGTCGGGGCTGCGGGTGTCGGAACTCGTGCATCTGCGGCCTCTGGACATTGATCTGCAAAGCGGCGTGGTACGGGTATTCGGCAAGGGGCGCAAGGAGCGTCTGGTGCCGATGCACGCGCGGGCCGTGGCGGTGATGGACGACTATCTTCGTTCGGTGCGTCCGGAGTTCATGCCGCAGGAAAGCGTGGTGTTTCTGAACCGTTCGGGCATGGGGCTCACGCGGCAGGCGGTATGGAAGCTCATCCGCCGCTACGCCCTGGAAGCCCGCATCGGGCGCGACATTTCGCCGCACACCATGCGGCACACGTTCGCCACGCATCTTCTGGAAGGCGGGGCCGATCTGCGCACCGTGCAGATGCTGCTCGGACACAGCGATCTGGCGGCCACGGAACTTTATACGCATGTGCGGTCCGATCTTCTGGAAGACGTGTATCGCCGCTGTCATCCGCGCAATGCGTATCATGCCGAAGGCGCGGATTCCGACGAAGGCGGGGAGGGCGCTTCCGCAGGCGCAGGCTCTTCCGGCGGTGCTTCCGAGATGGCGGGGGCTTCCGCAGCCTCTGACGGGAGCGCGGATGCCGTGTCCTCGGGCTCCGGCTCTTCCTCAGGCGCGGGCGCTGTTTCCGAAGCGGGCGCTTCCGCCGGGGCACGGTCGTCGATTTCCGGCGTAACCTCCGCTTCTTCCTCGGCCTCTTCCGCGGAGGCAGATTCTTCTGCCGCGTCTTCCTCCCTCATCGCCGCGGCGTCGGATTCCGCTCCGTCCCCCGCCGCATCTTCCGCACCACGCGACGCATCCCTCCCCAGCGAGGAAAACTCAAAGGATGATTCCCATGAACGTTGATACCGTCGTCACCTGCCACGCCAACGCCGACAACGACGCCCTTGCCGCGCTGGTGGGCGCGCTCGCGCTCTATCCCGACGCCGTGCTCCTTTTTCCCGGCAGTCAGGAAAGGCAGGTGCAGGAATTCTACGACGAAGTGGTCGAACCGCTCTATCCGTGCGTGAGTCAGCGCGAACTCGACATCACGCAGGTGAAGCGCCTCGTCGTGGTGGATACCCATCTCGCCAGCCGTCTGCCCCAGGTGAAAAAGCTCCTCGAACGCAAGGATCTGGAAATCCACGTGTGGGACCATCATCCCCTGAGCGACGACGAGGGCGACGATCGCCTCCCAGCCACCCTCATGATGGATGACGCCGTCGGCGCGGTGAGCACGTTTCTGGTGGAGGAAATCCGCCGCCGCAACATCAATCTGACCTGCGAAATCGCCACCTCCCTTGCGGGCGGCATCTACGGCGACACGGGTTCCTTCGTGTACAGCTCCACCACCCCGCGCGACTTCGAGGCCGCCGCATGGCTGCTTTCGCGGGGCGCGGATCTCGCCGTGGTGAGCCGTCTCATCACGCGCGTGATGGGCCGCGAACAGCTCAAGGCCCTGTCGGTCATGCTCGAAAACACCCAGGCGCGAGACATCGGCGGCGGGGTGGTCATGGCCATATCGTCCATGCAGAGCGAAACCTTTCTCGACGATTTCGCCACCCTCGCGCCCCGCATCATGGAAATCGAAGACTGCTCGGTGCTTTTTGCCATTGCGTCCATGGAAGACAAGGTGCAGGTCGTGGGCCGCAGCCGCACTCCCCTCGTGGACGTGGGCGAAATCTGCCGCAGGCTCGGCGGCGGCGGACACTACTATGCCGCTTCCGCCTCCGTGAAGGACATGACCCTGCCCCAGGTGCGCGACTTTCTCAAAATGCAGGCTTCGCTCATCGTGAACGCCGACGAAAACGCAGGCAAGCTCATGACGAGCCCCGCCCTCGGAGCGTCGGAGAGGCTCACCATCGGCGAGGCGCAGTCGCTCATGATACGCTACGGGCTCAAGGCCGTGCCCATTTTCGCCGACGGCACCCAGCGCTGCATAGGCATTCTCTCGCAGGAAACCGCTGCCAAGGCCTGCGGTCACGGGCTTGCGAACATCGCGGTGGGCATGTACATGCAGCGCTCCTTCAGCGTGGTGCCGCAGAGCGCCGGCATTCAGGAACTCGTGGACATCATGGTGGGCGGTCAGCAGCGGCTCATTCCCGTGGTGGACGGCCCCGATCCGCAGGGCCTCGACGACGAAGAACGCGAAGCCGAACTTCTCACACGCTCCGTGGTGGGCGTGGTCACCCGAACCGACATCATCCGTCTGTTCATGGGCGAAAACGGCGCGCACATTCCGCCGGTGAGCCGCAAGGCCCGCAAGGAACGCAATCTCGTTTCCGTGATGCGCAAGCGCCTTTCGGCTCCCTGCCTCGACTTTCTGCGCATGGCCGGCGAAATCGGACACGACATCGGCGCGTCGGTGTACGTGGTGGGCGGCTTCGTGCGCGATCTCGTCATGGACGGCAAGGGCCTCAAGTGGCCGGATATCGACATCGACCTCGTCATCGAGGGCGACGCCATGGCCTTTGCGCACAATCTGGCCATCCGGCTCAAGGGCCGTGTGCGCGAGCACCGCGAATTCATGACCGCCATGCTCGTGTTCCCCGCCGAAAGCCTCTGCGCCGACGTGGAGAGGCATCGCCGCACGCACCTTGCCGACACCACGGAAATCAAGGTGGACATCGCCACCGCGCGTCTCGAATTCTATTCCGAACCCGGAGCCCTGCCGCAGGTGGAACGCGGTTCCATCAAGATGGATCTCTATCGCCGCGACTTTTCCATCAACGCCATGGCGGTTCGGCTCAATCCGCAGGTGTTCGGCCAGCTCGTGGACTTCTTCGACGGGCAGGAAGACATCCGCAACAAGCGCATCCGCACCCTGCACGCCCTGAGCTTCGTGGAAGACCCCACGCGCATGTTCCGGGCCGTGCGCTTCGAGCAGCGCTACGGATTCCGCATGGGCGCCCAGTGCGAACGCTTCATGCGCAACGCCATAGACGATCTGCACCTCATTCATCACTTGTCGGGCTCGCGCATCTGCCACGAACTCGAACTCATGATGGAGGAACGCAATCCCTATCTCGGATTCCGCCGCATGGACGAACTCGGCCTGCTCGCCGAAGTGCATCCGCTGCTCGCCATGAACGACGAAAAACGCGACATGGCCGACCGCGTGCGCCGCGTGCTCGAATGGTACATGCGCATGTACCTGCCCGAAGAGCCCGACCTGCTCATGCTCATGCTCATCGCGCTCTGCCGCCGCGCCCCCGCCCCGGAAGTGGAATCCCTGCTCGCCAGACTCCAGTTCTCCGACAGAAGAAAAAGAGAGACCATGCAGGTGCGCTCGGCCATCATGGCCGCCCGCTCCGGCATGACCCAGTGGGAAAAGAAAAAGGGCCCCGTCAGCGACCTGCACCGCATGCTCGGCCGCGCCCCCCTCGAAACGCTGCTCTACCTCCTCGCCCAGGAAAACAACCCCGAACAGCACGAAAAACTGACCCGCTACATCTACATGGGCCGACAGATGAAGCCCGATATCAACGGCGACGACCTCAAACGCATGGGCGTCCAGCCCGGCCCCATGATAGGCCGTATCCTGAACGACGTGCTCGCCGCTAAACTCGACGACGAATCCATGCCCCGCGACGATCAGCTCGCCCTCGCCGCCCGCCTCGCCGTCCAATACACCGCCGAAGAGGCCGCCGCTGCCAAAGCCGAAGAGAAGTAAAGGCAGAAAAGGCAGGAAGAGAGGAAAGGCAGGAAAGGCATGCGGGGGAAATAATTCCCCCCGCGCCCCCCTGATTCTGCCTCGCAGCTAAAGCTGCTTCGGCAGGCTCTGGCGGGAAAGCAGGGCGAGTTGCCGAAGACGACGGGAGTTTGGAAAGGCGGAGGCTGCAAGGCGCGGAAAGTCTTGGCTGGCTCTGTTCGGTCTGCGGACTCAGTGCAGGTGTGTCCTGTCGGACCCACCTGCGGTGGCCGACGACTGTCCGGCCTTCGCCGGACAGTCGTGTCAAAGGAAGAGATTTCCAGATGTTGAGGGAAAGACTCAAGTCCGGAGAAAATTCGGTCGGAACTTTCTGGAATGGCAGCGTCGTCCCCGCCTGCGTCGAATCGTCGAGTCAAAGGAAGCGATTTCCAGATTTTTTGGGGGAGAAAAACAAGGGCGGGAAATCGCGTTGTTCTGCACAGGTGGCAGCATGTTGCCATTCTCCTTTGTTAATCCCCCCAATTAAAAGTTTTAGGAAGGGGAAAGGGGGTGCGGGGGAAAGGGGACAACCCTTTTTCAAAAGGGTGTCCCCTTTCCCCCGCATCTCTCTTCTCTCTCTCTCTTCCCATCCTTCTCCTCTCCCTTTCTTTTCAGCGGGGAATCCGTTATGGTGGAGGGGATTGGAACGGTATTGGAGCCTTTGGGGGTAAGGAATGTCGTCTTTGAATCCTTTGACTGACAATGAGCTTTCGGGATATCGCTCCTTTTTGAAGGAGAGGACTCAGCGTTTTCAGGAAGAGATGGCCCGTCTTCGGCGGGGGCATGGATCGCTCAAGCTGTATGCGGATTTACACAAGCGGCTGGGGCTGCATCGCGGTTTGGATCCCGAGGGGCGGGACTGCTGGCGCATAGCGGAGTACATGCCGCAGGCGACGCGGGTATGGCTGGCGACGAGCCGCACGAATTTTGAGCGGCGTCCTGAATACGAGCTGGTGAACGTTGGCGGCGGGTTATGGCGCATGTACCTGCCGAAGGACGCGCTTTTTCACGGCGACTACTACGAGTTGCACGTGGAGGGCACGGGCGAGAGCGGGGTAGTGCGCAGGGTTCCGGCGTTTGCCTGCTGGGTGGAGCAGCAGAAGGACAATCCCGACATGTGGTGTGCGCGGGTATGGGATCCGCAGACGCCGTATCTGTTCCGGTACGACAGGCCGGTGCGTCCGAAGT
>NZ_DBMAHT010000101.1:0-7508 GCF_057866825.1 Mailhella sp. | reverse complement strand
CTCAGTCGGGATACCGTAACAAAACCGCATGGAGCGGCAGACCTCCCGGAAGATGAATCCGCCGGTCGGACGCAGACATCATACGCTTCCTGCGCAATTAGGCAAGGGTAAAGCCCGAAACGTCCGCACTATCTTCCGCGACGAGGCGGCGCCCCCATCATCTTCTTGACAAGCCGGGGCATTCCTGAAAGTCTCCTCGTCAACGAACCGGGCCGCAGCCCGAAACAATACGACCTTTCCCGTCCCTGCAACGGAACGTTTTTTCAGGAGAAGCATCATGGAAGAAAACCGCCTCGGCATTGTCGGCATCATTGTGGAAAACCTCGAATCCTCCGCCGCCCTGAACGCGATTCTGCATCAGTACTCCGACATCATTGTCGGACGTCTGGGCATTCCCTACCGCGACAGGGGCGTGTCCATCATCTCCATCGCCGTGGACGGCAGCAACGAAGCCATTTCCGCCATGACCGGAAAAATCGGTCAGCTGGAACACGTGTCCGTGAAATCCGTCATCACCAAGTAGTCCTGCGCCGCATCAGCAAGCGAAGAGGCCCGCCGGTTCCGCCGGACGGGCCTTTTGCGTTGGGGCGGCGAACCGGCGCGCGCCGGTTTATTTTCCGAGAAAAAAGTCCTATGGTCGCAAGGAACTTACGCCTCAGGAGTCACCATGCGAGAAATTTCCGTCGAACTCATACGCGACACCGTGGCGCGGCTGGCCGTGGAGGCCTGCTGCCGCCTGCCCGAATCCACGCTGGCGGCCATGCGCCAGGCCAGAGAATGCGAACTTTCCCCCACCGGCCGCGACGTGCTGGATCAGCTCATCCAGAACGCGGGCATCGCCGCCGAGGAAAGCGTCCCTATCTGTCAGGATACCGGACTCGCCGTGGTGTTCGCCGAAATAGGTCAGGACGTCCACATCACCGGCGGTCTTTTTGAAGACGCCGTCAATCAGGGCATTGCCAAGGGCTACACCGAGGGCTACCTGCGCAAGTCTTCGGTGGCGGAACCGCTCTTTGAACGCAAAAACACCGGCGACAACACGCCTGCCGTCATCCACACGCGCCTCGTGGCCGGCGACCGCATCACCCTGCGCCTGGCCCCCAAGGGCGCGGGCAGCGAAAACAAGGGCGCGCTGCACATGCTGGTTCCCGCCGACGGCATAGAAGGCGTGAAGAAGGCCGTGGTGGAAACCGTGCGCCACGCCGGAGCCAGCCCCTGCCCGCCCATGGTCATCGGCGTAGGCATAGGCGGCAACATGGAACTGGCCTGCCTGTGCGCCAAAAAGGCCTGCGCACGCGACATTGAAAGCCGCAACCCCGATCCCCGCTACGCCAGACTCGAAGACGAGCTGCTGGAACTTGTCAACAAGCTCGGCACCGGCCCCGCCGGACTCGGCGGCAGCGTGACGGCCTTCAAGGTGAACGTGGAATTCTGCGCCACCCACATCGCCAGCCTGCCCGTAGCCGTGAACATCAACTGCAACGCCGCGCGTCACGCCGAAGCCGTGCTGTAAGGATTCCGCCATGCCCGCCACTCATCATCTTGTCACGCCCCTTTCCAAAGACGACATACGCAAACTGCGCATAGGCGACCTTGCCTTCATCAGCGGCACCATCTACGCCGCGCGCGACGCCGCCCACAAACGCATGATCGAAGCGCTCGACAGGGGAGAATCCCTGCCCTTCGATCCCGCCGGACAGATCATCTATTACGTGGGCCCCACGCCCGCAAAGCCGGGCAGACCCATCGGCTCGGCCGGTCCCACCACCTCGGGCCGCATGGACGCCTACGCCCCGCGCCTCATGGAACTGGGGCTTGCAGGCATGATCGGCAAGGGCAACCGTTCCCGCGCCGTCATGGACGCCATTCGCGACAACGTGTGCGTGTATTTTGCCGCCACCGGAGGTGCGGCCGCGCTCATTTCCCGCTGCATCCGCTCCTACGACGTGCTCGCCTGGCCGGAACTCGGCCCGGAAGCTCTGGCCGCCATGACCGTGGAAAACTTTCCCGTCACCGTGGTGGCGGACTGCTGGGGCGGCGATCAGTACGAAGAAGGAAAAAAGCCCTACCAGAGCATCTGATCCGCGCCGAAACCCGACCTCTGCTCCTGCCGCATGCGTGCGACAGGAGTTTTTTTTTACGCTTTCGGCGGCGTTCGCCTTCCGGGGCCTGATGCCCCGCAGAGCGCGCATTCTCCGGCCGTCTTCCGGCAATCGACGCGCTTCGCCTTTGCGCAGGACGCCCGAACTCTGCAAAGTCGCGTGAACATCGCCTCCCCGCAGGAGAAAGCCCCGGCGCGTCGAGAGTGTCCGACATAACCACGGACTGGGACAAGCCGGTGCAGACGCTGCGGCGCAGCCTGCGCACGGCAATTCCCCGCGGGCGGGAGAATGCCGCCGGGCCTTCGCTGCCCGACGCCAAGCTCTCCCCCGGCGGGAAAGCACTCCCCTCTCCGCACGCCCCGGCCCCCTCGCTTGTGGATCATGACCTTTTCCTTTTCGGCGCGCTCCCCCCGGTATCTTCATACCCCTCTTCTGCCTGCAAAAACACGCCCGCCCTCGCTCGAAAACGGAACGCCCATCCCCCAAAACAAAGCCGCCGCGCCTGCCGAAGGCATTCCCCAGCCTCTGCTCTTCACATCTCTTTCTCTTTTCTCTCGCATGCGCCCTGCCCGCTTGCGTCAACGCAAAAAACAACGTTACGGCTCCGTACTGCATCCGCACATTTTGTTCTTCGTAGCAACTTCCTTCACAAGATTATAACAAAGCTGTCATAATATCCCGGGATTATTGACGAGTGCGCTTTTCTGCACGTATATATGACAAAGTTGTTACAATTTTCTTTTCCCTCCGGGGAAGCAAATAACGGCGGTGCCCCATGGCCGACATCTTCTTCGACAGGCAGGACAGAGAGCTCATGAAGATGATCAACACGATCATCGACTACGGCCCCTCCTCCGATCTTGAACATAAAATATTCAATGCCCGACTCCATCCCCACGGCATACTGAATCTCACCACCACGCACGAGTTCCGCATGGCGCAGGCCGTCATCAATCTGCTCGGCAGCCTCACCAAGTCCGGCCCTGCCGAAGATCGTCTGGCCGCCCTGCGCACGCTGCACGACGAAGTGCTGCACAGCGCCCAGACCACCTTCCGCTACAACACCGGCCGCGTGCTCATTCAGATCATGAAGGCCATCATCCGCTCGCGGGACGACGAGCACGCCCAGCTCCGGCTGATTCACGATTTCCGCAAGGCCGTTTCCGGCAATCCGCGCATCGTTCGGGAATTTCTCAACCGTCATCACCTCATGGAAATGCCGGAAGAATGGAATCAGCTCACCATGGATCATCACGTCCACGATTCCAATACCAAAGGACGCAAAAACGCCACCTTCCTCATCATGGACGCATGGGTGAAGGGCATACGGTATCTTACCGTGGTGTACTACAACTATGTGGATCTGGAAGTGGCCCGCGAACTGCTGAGCGCCGCTGCGATCATGGGCATTTCCGTGCGTATCGGCCTTGAGTTCCGCGCGGCGTTCCGGGGCCGCTACGTGAACTTCATATGGGCTCCGCGCGGATTCTCCGACATTCAGGACTTTCTGGAATTTCTCTCCTCAGACGCCATGCGGTCCTTCATGAGCGAAGGCCGCATGGCCTCGGCCTGGATTCGGAATCACGTCATGGCCACGCTGGAGCTGTGGAACAAAAAACACGCTCACGCGCTCACGCGGGATCTCGGCATTCCCGTCACCACGCTGGACCCCGACGCGTTCCTCGCCTTTGTGGGCAACGGGCAGCCTTCGCTGCTGCATCTCGCGGAATTCATTCACAAGGCTCTGCTGCCGAAGTTCAAAACCAAAATCGCCGATCTCACCATGGAACTTGAGGAGGCAAACGACGCCCGCAGAGAAGAAATTCTCCGGCGCATGCGCCGCATGGACGCCTTTACTCCTTCCATCATTCACGACAGCTGCCTTGCGCCATCCTGCAATCCCGAACTGCCCTCGCCCGAAGATCCGCCCACCTCGCCCGACGACGAGCGCCCGGAACTTCTGCGCCTCAGCGTGCCGCAGCTTCTCGAACGGCTGAGCTCGCTGCGCAGCGGCTACCGCATCACCCTGCAGCTTGCCGGACTCACCGCCGAAGACGTGCTCGAAATTCTCTGGGACGGTCAGGGGTTCATCACGCATCTGGAGCTGTTCAACGTCAAGGAATGGCACGACGGCAATCTGCCGCATCTCAAGGAAATCAACGATCTCCAGGTCGCCATCAATACGGGCGACGTCATGCGCCTCAAGAAAATTCTGCGCGGCATGCTGCGGAACTTCGACTGCGACTGCTCGCCGGATTCGCAGACCCGATGCGAAAAATTCCGCGCCATTCTGGCCGACATTCCGGCCCTTCAGGCCCTGTACCGCTACGCGCCCCTTGCCAGCCACATGGGCACGGATTCCACCAGTCACCTCGGCAACCGCTACGGCATGGGCCTGGCCGTGCCCGAAACCCTGCCCGGCTCCGCCCGCAAGCGCCTGAAGGGCAACAAATACATAAGTTCCGTCACCCTGCCCATGCACCTTCAGCTCGGCTACCGGGTGGAATACCTGCCGAGCGGTCACCCCTCGCCGCTGCTTACCTGGCTGCGCCGCCGCATGAGCTTTCTCAAATGCGGCATGAACCGCACCAGAGAGTGGGAGCCCCTCTATGAAAACGTGCGCATAGAACAGCCGGGCAACATCATCACCATGGGCGGCATCACCGTGGAAAAATCCAACGGTCTCGTGCCCGAACCGGGAGCGCAGGCGCTCGCCCGCGACGAGGAGGCAGGAGGAAGAGCCTACCTCAACACCACCATGTCCAACGTGCTCAAGGTGCTGCTGGGCTTCATTCCCGCAATGCTCACCTTTCTGAACACGCAGGAATGGTGGGTGCTCGCCTGGTTCGGCGCGCCCATCTGGTTCGGCATCACCGGCGTGCGCAACGTCATTCAGGCCGTCATTGCAGGCGGCGGCGTGCGCAAAAACATGCTGCTCTCATGGAAAAAATTCGTGAACTGGTCGCGCGTGTGCGACTCGCTCATGTACACGGGCATTTCCGTCATTCTGCTGGAAGGCCTCACGCGAAACCTGCTGCTCAGCCGCGTGCTCGGCATTACCGTGGAAAACGCCCCTCTGCTCGTGTTTTCCATCATTGCGCTGGCAAACGGCATCTACATTTCCTCGCACAACATCTATCGAGGATTCCCGCGAACCGCGGTCATCGGCAACTTCTTCCGGAGCGTGCTGGCCATTCCCGTGGCCATGCTCTACAACTCCGTGCTCTATACGCTCTTTCCGCTCATCATCAGCATGCCGCCGGAGCAGATACTCATTCCCGCGGCGGCCATCGTCTCCAAGTTCGCTTCCGACACCGTGGCGGGCGTCATCGAGTCCGTGGCGGACAGACGCAACAACTACCGCCTGCGCGGATGGGACTATCAAACCAAGCTCAGGCACCTGTTCGACTGCTACACCAGACTCGAACTCGCCTTCCCCGACAAGGACATGCTCGCTCTTCTGGCCCAGCCCAGAGAATTCATACGCTTCACGAGTCAGGAAAAGGCCCGCGCCCTGCAGGTGGAAAGCATCATCAACGCGCTGGACCTCATGTATTTCTGGTACTATCAGCCCTGTGCCCAGCAGACACTGATTGCGCTTCTGCGCGGCATGACCAGAGAGGAACGCGTTGTTCTGGCCCGCTTTCAGAGCATTCTGCTCAACGTTCAGGAAGTCTGCCAGCTCTTTGTGGACGGCATGCTCGGCCTGAACTTCTCCCGCGCCCTCTCCTTCTATCTGGACAACTACGAGGACTACATCGACACCATTGCCCGCCACTGCTCCGCATTCGATACCAGGTACCAGCTGCGCGGCAAAACGTCCGGCAAAAAAGAACACGACTAGTCCCGTTTCAAAAAACGAACGCCGCGCCTGACCCAAAACAGATCAGGCGCGGCGCAGTTATTGACGCTCTGGAGCGGACCGCCAGGCGTTGCGCAGCGGTCAAGCACCGACTGAACGCCGACATTCTCACGCGTCATTGCTGCGAGGCAAGGGCCGCTGCTTCGGCAGGCGGCCACGGTGTCAGGCGGAAGCCCACGTGCGTCACGGTTTTCAGAATCGGCCTTCCCGCCGCCTGCAGCGCCCTGCGCAGAGAATGAATATGCGTACGCAGCGAATCGCTGTCCGGCGGAAAGTCTCCGTAGATTTCATATTCCAGATCCTTCCGGGTCACGACGCCGGGAGCCTGACGCATGAGCCTCGCCAGAATGGTGAAGGCCGTGGGCCTGAGCGTGAGGGGAACGCCCTCGCATGTGACCGTATGCATGTGCGGATCCAGTTCCAGCCCGGCCCAGCTCAGCGTGTGGGATCCCTGACGAGCGCCCATGCGCCGCACCAGGGCGCGCACGACCGCCTCAAATTCGCGCATGTCGGCAGACTTGTTGATGAATACATCTGCGCCCCAGTTCAGGCCAAGCACTTTGGCCTCCAGGGATTCTCCATCCATAAACATAAGAATGGGCGTTTCCAGCCCCACTTCATCGCGAAGACGACGGCACAGCGTCAGGCCGTCCATACCGGAAAGCGCTATGTCGATGAGAAGCGCATCATAGGAGTTGGAAGAGGCTCTCTTCCATCCGGCCGTACCGCTGGAAGCCATGTCCATATTGTAGCCGAGCGGCGTGAGATATTTATACAGTGTTTGTGCAAACTGTTCATCTTCCGTGACGAGAAGCAGGCGAAGCCCTTTTTCTGACAGCAACGATTCCACGCGTTCAGGACCTCTTTGTAAGTAATGTTCATGAACGACGCCGCCGGGCACAGACTGCTCTTCCGAACTGCAACGGCGGGAGGTCGCCGGAGACATGCGTCATGTCATTCCCCGGACTGCTCCGGAACAACGCCAAGACGCGAGCCTTCCATCTTTGATATTTTCCTGTTTTTTCAATGAGCTACAATGATAAAGGCGTTGACAGCCCCCATGACCTCCCTTCGCCGCACCTATAAAAAAACTTCGCCGAAGCAGGCCATGCACTTTAAACGCCATGCCGTGGATCTTCTCTCAGTATGATTCATTTACCCCGGCAGATAATTAACTATTTTAACAGGCGTCCATGCCATGGTGGACAAAACGCCTTGCGTCGCATTTTCCGCCATTGTCCAACTTTTGGACAGATACTCGCTATTTTTATCCAACATATTCATATAATAGAGAATATTCACAAGCATCATTAATTCAAAAAACGGGAAAGGTCACAATGGCCTTTCCCGTTTTATTCATTTGGACACCTTGTTCATGTCCTATACGCCGAAAGCGTATTAGAACAGGTACTGGAAGGTAAGAGCGGTGCTCCAGCCGTCCTTGTCGATCTCATGACCTTCAGCCCAACCGGCATGATCGCCCTTGCTGTAGTCGGTGATCATGTAGGCGAGTTCGAGGCAGGCGCTCAGGTTCTTGTAGATCT
>NZ_DBMAHT010000100.1:0-7697 GCF_057866825.1 Mailhella sp. | reverse complement strand
TCCGCGCTCCCTCCTGCCTGTGTCCGACTCCTCTTCCCGTGCCTCGCGCGCATTCTCGTGCCGATTTTGGACGGACTTCCGCCGCTGCACTCTCCAAAACACCCCGCCCGGCTTCTTCACTCTTCGCCCGAGCCCCAAAACACGCTCCCGCCGCAAGTCTCAACCTTGCTGCACAATCATTCCTGATAAATCAATTTTTAGTTGAAGCAAAAATAAATTTAATCTTGACTTTTCCCGTTTTTTCAACGAAAGATGTTCCATCGGGGCTTGTCCCCCGCAACCTTTTTTCTGGTGACAGCATGCTGGAATATCTGCGCATACGCGGCCTTGCCCTCATCGACGACATGGAACTGGAATTCGGGGACGGCATGAACGTTCTCACGGGTGAAACCGGCGCCGGCAAAAGTTTCATTCTCAAGGCCATCAACTTCGTTCTCGGCGACAGGCTCGCCACCGACATGGTGCGTCCCGGGAGGGACAAGGCGCAGGTCGAGGCCCTGTTCACCCGTCAGGGCCCCGAGGGCGAAGAGGAAATCGTGCTTCGCCGGGAACTGTCCGCCGCGTCCGGGCGCAGTCATTTTTTCCTCAACGGCTCTCTTACCTCGCAGGACGCCGTGCGCGCGCTGCGCCCCGCGCTGCTCTTTCATGTGAGCCAGCACGGGCAGCAGCGTCTTCTTCAACCTTCCTATCAGGCGGCGCTCATCGACGCCTTCCTGCCCGATCCCTCCATCGTCAGCCGCAAGGACGCCCTGGTGCGAGAGCTCAAGGACGTGGGCGAACAGCGGCGCAAGCTGCTGGAACGCATGGACATGCTGAGCGAGAAGCGGGAGCTGCTGGAAATGCAGCAGAAGGAAATAGAAAAGGTTGCGCCCGAAGAAGGCGAGGAAGAGCGTCTGGAGCAGGCGCGCGCCGAGCTCAAGAACGTGGAGCATCTGCGCGCGCAGTACGAGCAGGGGCTGGAACTCATGCTCGGAGGCGAGGGAGCGGGACTTGCCGCCCTTCTCGGGGAACTGGAAAAAATTCTGCACTCGCTGAGTCAGGACGACGAAAGCTTTTCGCCCTCCCTCGACGCGCTGCTCAACTTTGAAGAAGAAGCCCGGGAACTGACGCGGCGCTTCCGCAGCACGCCCTCCTCCGACTGCGAATACGATCCCGACGAGCTGGAAGCCCGTCTCTACGAGCTCTCGCAGCTCAAGCGCCGCATGCGCCGCAGCATTCCCGAAATTCTGCGCCTTCGCGACGAGATCACGGAAAACCTGTCCTTTCTGGACGCCTGCGGGCTGGATCTGCACCGTCTGGAAAAGCAGGAACGCGAACTCGCCAAAAAACTTCATGCAACGCTTGAGGAATGCAACGAGCTGCGCCGGGAGGCCGCCGCGCGCTTCTGCGCCGCGCTGGAAAAGGAACTATCCGGGCTCGGCTTTTCCGACCAGGTGCGCGTGGAACCGGAATGCACGCCTCACGAACTGTGGCCGCAGGTGGAGGACAAGGTCAAGGTCATCTGCCCCGCCTGCATGGAAGACCGCTACCGTCTGCTCTGGGCTCCGAATCCCGGCCAGCGCCCGCAGCCGCTGGACAAAATTGCCTCGGGCGGCGAACTTTCCCGCTTTCTTCTGGCCGTGGTGGGCGTGCAGTCCACCAACGAGGACGCCACCCTTATTTTCGACGAAGTGGACGCCGGTGTGGGCGGCATGACGCTGAACCGCGTGTCCGACAGGCTGCATGACCTGGCTTCGCGCCGTCAGCTTCTCGTCATCACGCACTGGCCGCAGATTGCCGCGCGTGCGGCCCAGCATTTTCAGGTGTCCAAGGAAATACGCAACAACGAAACCTTCACGCTGTGCCGTCCGCTGGACGCCAGATCCCGGGAAGCCGAGCTGCGGCGCATGGCGGGCGAAGAGTGCTGGACCGAACAGCCGTCATTTGTTCCGGCGGCGGTGGCTCATGGATGAGACGTCGCCACAAAAGCCGGGCAAGGCCGGATGGTCAGACCTGGGCTGAAGGCGCAGAACGGCACGACGCCGGAGCCTGACGCTGCGCGCGTTTGTACTTGGCGCGCACTCTGAATCGTCTTTTTTCTTCTGTGCCGTTGCCTCTGCCCCGCTGCCACAACGGCACAGGCAGAGCTGCAAGGAAAGAAGCCTTCCGCTGCCGCGTGATTCACGGCGGGGAGTCACTTTTTACGTGCCGGGCGCGCCGCCGACCTTTCCCCGGCTTGAACCGGAAGCGGCATTCCTCCCACCTGCGCGCCGACGGCGCGGACGACAGGGCGGAAGGCGTCGCCCAGGCAGAATCCCGAAAGAAGTCCGGGCACGTTCCGCTCACGACCTGGAGGAAATCCCCCCGGCAGGTCGGAACAACAATTTCATTTGCGCCTCTCCGTGCCGCGGGCGGACTCTCGTCACATTTCGCACGCCGCCCGGGGAGGAAAACAGTGCCTTTCCGATGCCCGCCTGCGGGCGAGGCTCACAAGCCAAGACGGAAATTATCTCTTCCGGCAGCGGCATCCCTTTTTGCGGGCGGATTCCCCGAGTCTTCCCGGAAAAACTGGGGCGAACGGTCGCCGACATCCCCGGCCATCCCGAACGGAAGACGTGTGCGCCGCAGGCAAAGGAACAGAAGCGCGACGAGCGCTTCCGCGCCGACGTTGCGTCAGCCGTACCGCTTCATTCTTCGTCGGTCGCGCACTTCTTTCCTTAATCGTGATGATACGGCATGTTCCGAAGCAGCGTTTCTGCGCGGTAAAGCTGCTCCAGCAGCACCACGCGGGCCAGCTCGTGCGGCAAGGTCTGCGGGCCGAAGGCTATGAGATGCCGCGCCTTCTGCCTCACGGTTTCGTGCAGGCCGAACGGCCCTCCCACGATGAAGCACGGGCGACGCGTGGCGTCCGACGAAAGCCCGTCGAGAAAGCGGGAAAACTCCCGGGACGTCATGGAACGCCCCTTTTCATCGAGACAGACCACGACATCCTGCGGCGTCAGAGCCGCAAGGATGCGCTTTCCCTCATCCTCCACGCGCCGGCTGACCGGAAGCGCAGGATCAGAATCGCGGATGACGGTGTCCGTCACCTGCCGCCAGCGGGAAAGGCGTTCCAGATAATGGGCCGAGGCGTCCTTCCAGAACGACGCGTGCGGCCTGCCGACAGTCATGATGCGCAAGGGTTTCAAACTCATGCGGCTCTTATAAACTGCCCCTGCGCCGGACGCAAGCAAGTCCCCTTCCGCGCGCACAGGCCAAGAATCTAAAAAAAGAATGCAGCGGCAGTGATGCCCCGCCTTCCGCGCGCCGGAATGAAGTCACCGGGCCGCGGCCTCATATCCGCCGCTTGCACAGCTTTTCGTGCGCGCCTAGGTCAAGTCCCTTGCGGGTAAAGATGGCAGACGAGTCGGACAGCCTTCCGCGCGACAGGGGCACGCCCGCCATCCGGGCGGGCGTTTTTGACGCAGCAACCCCCTTCCGCGCCCGTCTGGAGCAAGCTGCCCACGGCGAAGCAGAGCTGGAGGCACATCTGCGCCTTCCGTTCGCCAGGCGTCAGACTCCCCGTCGCCTTCGAGCGTCTCTTTCCCTCACGGCAGGCGTCGCCTCCCTTTGCCGGACGGCTGCCGGACACGCGTGTTTTTCTGAAATCGCACCTCTCCCCCGTCGGGCCGGGGGCCGATGCCGCCCCGACAGCACGGCCCGATGCCGGATGTCGAGCGTCCGCCTTTCGCCGAAAGCTCCCTCTGCATGGGCGACGCTTCGTCAACCCATTCAGGCTGCTGCCATGTTGCAACCATGCCCGAAAGACATGTGATTTTATTCGCAACTAGGTAAAAAAATTACACAAAACTGTACTTCGTTGACAGCTTCATCAAGTTGTGGAATAACCATCCCGTCGAAATATTTTATTTCAAAACGCCCTCTGTCCTCTCAGCAGACCTGCTGAAGTCTGCCGTTTTTTGCCATGATGATGTCCATGTTCAAGCTTCCCTTCACCTGAATTCTCTTCCTCTGTGACAGGAAGAGTTTCTTTCTTGGACATTAAACGGCATCATTCTCAATTTTTCGATTCCGATTTTCGCCGTTCCAGCGCTCTTTCCGGTCGCAGATTCCGTAAAGGGCGCTTTTTTTGCGCCCTTGCCCGCTCCGCGCCCGTCATGCCGCCATATCCGCACAACACGCCGCGCGAAGATCCGATCCCGTTTTTTTCATCCATCCGATGCGCGGCCGCCCGAAGGCATTCCGCACTCTCTCTTGGTTCGGAGAAGCCCGCACATCGCCGCGCGTTCACACAGGACGCGCGTTTTTCACCCTGTAACGCTGTTCTCTGGAGGTTCCATGTCCGTTTCTCTCGACTGCCGTGGTCTGGCCTGCCCCGAACCCGTCATCCGTACCCGCGACGCGTTGAAAGACGCCCCCGACGCCATCGACGTCTGCGTGGACAACGTGCCCGCCACCGAAAACGTCAGCCGCTTCCTCAGCCGTTCCGGCTACGTTGCGGAAATCAAGAAGACCGGCGACTCCGAATGGAAGGTCTGCGGCCGCAAGGCCGGCATCAACTGCGCCAAGGCCGAAGAAATCATTGCCGAAGCCGGCGCGCCCCGCTCCGGCAAGACGCTGGTGCTGCTCACCTCCGACGTCATCGGCTCCGGCAGCGACGAGCTCGGCGCCAAGCTCATGGGCAACTTTCTCTCCACGCTGCCCGAAATGAACGAGCTGTGGCGCATCGTCATGGTCAACGGCGGCGTGCGCCTCGCCTCCACGCCCGGCAAGGCCCTCGACGCCCTCAAAAAGCTCGAAGCCTCCGGCGTGAGCATTCTCGTGTGCGGCACCTGCCTGGAATTCTTCCATCTCACCGAACAGAAGCAGGTCGGCGAGACCACCAACATGCTGGACATCGTCACCAGTCTCGACCTGGCCGACAAGGTCATCCGTCCGTAACTCATCACGCCGCCGCTCCGACGCTTCTCAGGCCGTCGAAGCGGCGGGCAAGACAAGGAGAAATACATGCCGGTGGCTGGCGTTGACGTAGGCTCGGTGGCCGCGAAAGCGGTGATTCTGGACGAACAGTCCTCAACCATTCTGTCCCATGCCGTTCTTCCCACGGGGTGGAATCCCCGTCAGGCCGGAGAAGAAGCCCTCGGCAGGGCCTGTTCGGCGGCCGGCGTGGAACGCTCGTCTCTCAGGCGCATCGTCGGCACGGGCTACGGACGCATCGCCCTGCCCTTTGCAAGCAAAAGCGTCACGGAAATCACCTGTCACGCGCTCGGGGCCGTGCATCTTTTTCCCCGCACCGGCGTGGTGCTCGACATCGGCGGGCAGGACAGCAAGGCCATTGCCGTGGACGCCGACGGTCTCGTGCAGGATTTCGTCATGAACGACAAGTGCGCGGCCGGCACCGGACGCTTTCTTCAGGTGCTCTCCGGCATTCTGGGCATGGACCTTCCCGAGCTCGACGAAGCCGCCGCGAAAGGCCATCCCACGGACATTTCGAGCATGTGCGCCGTGTTTGCCGAAACGGAAATCGTGGGCCTTCTCGCGCAGGGCGCCAAGCCCGAAGACGTGGCCGCCGGCGTGTTCCGCTCGCTGGCCAGACGCATGGTCACGCTTTCCCGGCGCATCGCCTGCCGCGGCGAGTACACCTTCACGGGCGGCCTCGCATCCATGCCTGCCTTTGCCGCCCGTCTTGCCGAAGAGCTCGGCACAGAAATCAACGTTGCCGAACAACCGCAAACCATCGGAGCTCTGGGCGCGGCGCTCATTGCCGCGCGCCCATAGGGGGAACTCATGACGCATCCCAGCATCGAACGATTCAAAAACATCACCGACCGCAACGTTCTGGCCCTTCAGGAAGCAAAGCAGGCCGGAAAAAAGGTCGTCGGCCAGTACTGCATATACTCCCCTCTGGAAATAGCGCTCGCCGCCGGGGCCGTGCCCGTGTCGCTGTGCGGCACGAAAAACGACTCCATTCCCGCCGCAGAGAGCATGCTGCCCCGCTCGCTCTGCCCGCTCATCAAGAGCAGCTTCGGCTTTGCCCTTGAGGACAGCTGCCCGTATCTCGCCGCCTCCGACATCGTCATTGCCGACACCACCTGCGACGGCAAGAAAAAGATGTTTGAGCTTCTGGCCGAACGCAAGCCCATGTTCATCCTGCAGCTGCCGCAGATTCAGAACGAATCCGCGCTCCGCTACTGGAAGGAGCAGTACGAACGCCTGGTGCGGGAACTTGAACAGCGCTTCCACGTTTCCATAGGGGAAGCGGAACTGCGAAGCGCCATACGCACGGCCAACCGCTTCCGCCGCGCGCTGAAAAGCGTGCTCGATCTGGCAAAGCGCAAACCTTCGCCTCTTTCCGGCATGCAGCTTATGGAAATCGCGCATCGCGCCTCCTTCGTGCCGGACTGGGAGAAGGCTTCGGAACTTCTGGAGGATATCGCCCGCGAAGTGGGCGCAGACGGCGAAAGCCCCTTTGCCGAATCCGCGCCGCGCATCCTTCTCACCGGCGTTCCCATAGGGCTCGGTTCCCACAAGGTGGTGCAGCTTATGGAAGAATGCGGCGCAAGCGTGGTCTGCCTGGACAACTGTTCCTGCTACAAAAAGGTGCGTCTCATGATCGACGAAAACGCCGATCCGCTGGAAGCGCTCGCCTCGCGCTACCTCGACACGCCCTGTGCGGTCATGTCGCCCAATCCGAACCGCTACGCAGTCCTCGAAGAGCTCGCGCGGGAATTTCAGGTCAACGCCGTGGTGGATCTCACCTGGCAGGGCTGCCAGACCTACGACGTGGAATCCTGGTCGGTGAAGCGCTTCGTGCGGGAAACGCTGCACCTTCCCTTCCTGCAGGTGGTCACCGACTATTCCCCGGCCGACACCGAACAGCTGAAGGTCCGCATGGAAGCCTTCCTCGAAATGCTCCGCTGATCCGTCTTTTTGCTGCAAAGTGCTTATGAAGGACATTCTCATCAATCATCTGTCATTCGGCTACACCCCGGAACGTCTCATTCTGGACGACATCGACCTTGCCGTGGACACCGGTTCCTTCGTGTGTCTTCTGGGCCCCTCCGGCTGCGGAAAAAGCACATTTCTCCGCCTCATGGCCGGGCTTGAGCATCCCACGAAGGGCGACATCGTCATGGAAGGCAGGCGCATCGAAAAACCGGGGCTCGACCGCGGCATGGTCTTTCAGGACTACGGCCTCTTTCCCTGGATGACCGCGGGAGAAAACATCACGCTCGCCCTCGAGCAGCGCTTTCCCGAGGCCGGAAAAAAGCGCTGGAAGGAAACGGCGCTGGAAAAGCTGCGCGACGTCGGTCTCGAAGAGTCCGTGTTCGACAAGCTGCCCAAGGAACTTTCGGGCGGCATGAAGCAGCGCTGCGCCATCGCCCGTTCCTTTGCCGTGGATCCTCCCGTGCTGCTCATGGACGAACCCTTCGGCGCGCTCGACGCCGTCACCCGTGCGCGGCTTCAGGATCTGGTGCTCGAACTCTGGGCCAGAACCGAGCCCAAGAAAACCGTGTTCTTCGTCACCCACGACGTGGACGAAGCCCTGCTTCTCGCCAGCCGCATTCTGGTGTTCGGACAGTCGCCGAGCCATATCATCTACGACTGCACCATTCCGCCGGAAAAACGCCCCACCCGAGAAACCCAGTTCGACGACGTGGAAACCCTGAAACTGAGAAATACGCTCATTCACCACATCAACCGCGACGTGAACGTGC
>NZ_DBMAHT010000099.1:1172-7735 GCF_057866825.1 Mailhella sp. | reverse complement strand
CCTCACGGACCGGGACCTGTGCCTCGGCCGACCGCTGGACGAGGTGGTGCTCGCCGCCGTGCGCGGAGGCGCAGGCGCGGTGCAGCTCAGAGAAAAGCACGCCACGTCCCGCGAATTTCTGGAACTGGCCCGCGCCCTTGCTTCGCGCATTCAGCCGCTCGGCATTCCGCTCATCATCAACGACAGGGCCGACATCGCGCTCGCCTGCGGAGCCGCCGGACTGCACGTGGGGCAAAGCGATCTGCCGCCGGAAGACGCGCGCCGCCTCATGGGCCCTAACGCCATTGTCGGCCTCTCCGTGGAAACGCGGGAAGAACTGCTCGCCGCCGAAAGTCTCGACATCGACTACGTGGGGCTCAGCCCCATTTTCGCCACGCCCACCAAAACCGACACCCACACGCCGTGGGGACTGGACGGCCTGCGCTGGGCAAGGGAACACTCCCCGCTCAGACTGGTGGCCATCGGCGGCATTCACGCCCGCAACGCCTCCGAGGTCGTGGCCGCGGGTGCGCACAGTCTGGCCGTGGTTTCGGAACTGTGCTCCGCGCCGGATCCCGAACAGGCGGCCCGCAATCTTCTGACCACGTTCCGCTGATCGCCCGACGCAAAACGGCAAAACACGCCTTTCGGCCCCGCATCCCCACGGATCGGGGCTTTTCTTTTCTCCTCCGGCAAAAACGCGGCGCAAACGGCGCACTCCGGCAACAGGCGGCGCGACGGCGCGGCAGGACGCGTCAGGATGACCGCCCGCCGCGCTTCGCCTCCGCGCTTCTCCCTTCCAAAACGAAAAATCAGCCGACAAAACGCAGTCCTGCGCGCAGGCGCGCTCCGTCACGCCCTCGCAAGGCAGAAAACACAGGATGATAAAGGCAGACGCTCGCGCGCAGGCGCTCGCCACCCTTTGCAAAGCCGAAAGCGCAGGCCGACAAAAAGACCGACCGACGCATTCCCGAAAGAGAATCACGCCGATCGGCCTCTGTTCATCGTTATTCGCAATGTCAAAAACGCCCGTCGCGGGGTGCCGCGCCGCCATCGTCAGTCGCAGCCCCTGCAATGCGCGAACTACAGTTCCTTGGGCTTGAAGAACTTCGACGGCGGCTTGCATTCAGGATCGCCCTGCAAGCAGGGATTGTCCTCGGCGCGCATCGAAAGATAGAGGAAGTAAGCGGCCACCATGCAGCCGGTGAAGTCCGCCAGCGGAATGCTCAGCCACACGCCGGTCAGTCCGAAGAACAGGGGCATGACGAGCAGCGCGGGCACCAGGCATATCATCTGACGGCACAGCGACACCACGCTGGCGATCTTGGCCTGACCGATGGACTGAAAATAGGTACCGATGATGATCTGCGGCCCCACGAAAATGAACAGGCCGCCGGTGATGCGCAGCGCCGTGGTCGAAACTTCCACGAGGGGGCCGTGATCGGTAAAGATGCGCACCAGAAATTCGGGGAAGAACCACGAACCGAGCATGCCCACCAGCGTGATGGCCGTGGCGCTCAGCATGCCGTACTTGAGGGCGAGGCGCACGCGTTCGGGCTTTTTGGCCCCGAAGTTGAAGCCGATGATGGGCTGCATGCCCTGACCGAGACCGATGACGCTCATGGCAAAGAGCATGAGCAGACGGTTCAGGATGCCGAACGCGCCGATGGCGAGATCGCCGCCGTATTCCTTCAGGGCGCGGTTGATGATGACCACCACGATGCAGGCGCAGAAGTTGATGAGAAAGGGCGCCATGCCGATGGCCAGAATTCTGCGGAAGGCCGTCCGGCTCAGCTTCCAGATGTCCTTCTGAAAATGGATGAGCGAACTTTTGCGCATAAAATGCGCCACCAGCCATATGACGGACATGGTCTGACCGGCAATCTGGGCCCAGGCCGCGCCGTACATGCCCCATCCCCACCAGTAGATGAAGACAGGCGAAAAGGCCACGATGCCCACGGAAGAGAGCAGCGCCGTCATCATGGCCGTTTTGGGATAGCCCGTGGCGCGGGCGAGGAAGTTGAAGCCCAGCATGAGAAAGCTCAGGGGCGAGAGCAGAACGAGGGGCATCATGAACTCGTGTGCGTAGCGCAGCGTTTCACCGCTGGCGCCGAAGAACATGAGCAGCGGATCAAGAAAAATCCAGAACACGACGCCGAAGAACAGGCCGAAAATGATTTCCAGCAGCACGGAATGCCCCAGCATGCTGCGGGCCTTTTCCATATCCTTTCTGCCGAGCTCGATGGAACAGAGCGCGGCGCAGCCCACGGCCACCAGCAGGCAGAAGGCCATGAGCAGGTTGACCAGCGGAAACGTGACCGCCATGGCGGCAAGCGCCAGATGTCCCACGCCGTGGCCGATGTAGATGCTGGAAATGATCTGGTTGAGGGCCACGATCACCATGCCCAGAATGGCGGGTATGGAATACTCAAGAAGAAGGCGGCCGACCCCCTTCGTGCCCATTTCGTTGGCTTTCTGGTCCTGACTCATATTCCCTCCGAGACTCGAAGCGACAGACGGAACGCCGAGCGCGTGAAACGACGCATTCGACAAATTAAAGTGCCGAAAGGCGTCGGAAAGACGCCTTGTTGTCGGAAACCTTGTCCGGCGACCGCGACATGCGGCCGCATCACTTCAGAATCAATGATGATGGAGGTTCGCAACTGGCGCGCGAACCCGAAGAAAACGCACAAAAAATCATCGGTGCGGGGCGTATATTCACAAAGTCGGACGAGAAAGGCAAGCGCTTCTTTTGCCGCTTTTCGGGCTACCGCGTTTTTGCGCCGCTCTGAGTATCGGCGTCCCCGCCGTCCGGCGTCTGCACGGACTGCCCGTCCTGGGCCTTGTCCGACGGCCCGGCTTCCGGCTGCTTCGCGTCCGCCTGCTCCGCCTGCTTCAGCGTGGGAATCCCGCTCGTGCGCGGTCCTTCATTAAGGAAGGGCATGGGGGCATCCCAGTCCAGCAGCGCCACTCCGATGAGATAGGAGACCCACGCCGCATATTCCTCGGAGGACCAGTTGAGCACCTTGGTCAGACGACGATGAATGCCCGGCGTGGTGATGCTCCAGTACAGTTCCGCGGCGCGCTCTTCGGAAAGTCCGGGCCGAAGCAGACCGTCTTCGGCCATCTTGTGGACAGACTTGCGGCACTTTTCCAGCAGCATCATGCTCTGATCGTATTCCTGCTCGGCAAACTCCGGCGAAAGCACGCTCATGCCCCGGATGATGTCGAACACGGGCATGGCGTCTTCCATGAGCACGGACATGAAATGCCCGATCTCGCGCACCCGCTCCTTACCGGTCATGATCTGCGGAATGGAGTCGCGCAGCTTGTCGTACTTCTTGGCCTCCACGGTCGTTTCGAGAATGGCCGCCAGCACGCCCTTCTTCGAGCCGCACACCGCATACACGGTCTGCGGAGCCACGCCCGCCTCGCGCGCAATGGCTTCAAGCGTCATGTCGGCGTAGCCCTTTTCCTTCATAAGCTGCATGGCGGCCGCAACAATGCGCGCCTTGGTTACATTCGCCTGTTCCTTTCTGCGGGGGGAATGATAGGCTCGCGTCTTCTTGACCGGCTTTTCGGCTGCGTCTTCTGCGGCTTTTCTGGCCATGGTGGAATCCTCAATATATTGAATAGAATTAAATAATATGATTCAACGTATCCCATCCATGCCCGTTTTTCAATGGTAAAAGCGTCCGTTTTCCCCGGAACGCCCCGCGCGGGATATGGCCCCCGACGTGCGACACTGCAAGAAGACCGGCCCGGTGCGTACCGCGACCGCCGTACCCTGCCGACACGCGAGCTCCAGGCAAGCCGACATCTGTATTGTGCGTGCGCCGCGCCCACGAAAGGCCCGCGCTTCCAGGCATCATCGACAGGCATCGGCCTGCGCCAGGAGGACAAGGCCCGCACGCCCGGGGCAGTTGCAGACCACAGGGCGGGGCGCAAAAACGCGCCGGATCCACGCCGCGCGTCCGGGAAACACATCGGGATTCCGTAGTGACGCCCCGTTTCGTGATCCACGCCGCACGCCCGGGGAATGAAGACGGCGGAAGCGCCCGCAGACGTCATTTTCCCCATGCCTCCGCCCAGCCGCGCATCCGCCCTGCCCCGAGCACACCCCTTCTCCCCTGTCCGCAGAAAAATTCTTGCGGCACAAACGTTTTCGGAACATCCTTCCCTTTGAACGCCCATGAAAATCCGCAGCAGAACCTGCCCGACGCCTTGACAGAAAACAGGTATTTCACTAGAACGAAAGTCTATTGAATATTTGTTGCCAACAGCAGTCACGCGGAAAGCGCCGGGCCTTGTTGCCGTCCTTTCCGTTTTCTGCTGAAATACCGCGCAGGCTGCCCGCTCCACCGCCGGAACGCTCCGGCAAGGCCGATCCCGCCGCCGGGACCACGGAATTTTCTAACCGTTATGGAGTTCGACATGGCTATCACTCTTTACAAGGCTCCCAACTGCATCCGCTGCCGCATCACTCATGAGTTCATGGACGCCAGGGGCATCGCCTACAACAGCTATGACCTTGAAGCCGACAAGGACATCGTGAACGGCTTTTATCGCGCCAACCGCAAGTTCCTGCACCGCAACGAAACCGGCGTGGAATTTCCCATGTTCCATGACGACGACGGCGACGTGGTGCTTCAGGGCACGGGCGTCATCATTGCCTATCTGCTTTCCGGCAAGTCCCTCGGCGACGCCGGAGCCGTCACCGAAAGCAAGATGCTGCACGGCTGGATCTCCGGTCTGAACGTGTCCAAGGTTCCCGCCGGGGAAGAGGATCATTTTGTGGAACTCGTCACGGCGCTTGCCAAGGGCGGACTTCAGGTCGTGCTCGACACCGACGGCCGCAACGCCGCGCTGCTTGAGCGCCTCATCGGCACCGGCTGCCTGACCCGCGTGCGTCTCAACATTCCCGGCCCCGCCTCCGTCTATCCCGCGGCCGCGGGCGGCGACGCTCCTTCCGCCGAAGAGCTCGGCAAGACCATCGCCCTCGTGCGCGACTTCAAGGATCACGTCATCCGTCTGTACCTCGAACCCATCCCGCAGTCCGACGGTTCCTTCGCCTGGCTCTCCCCCGCCGACGCCGCCCTTGCCGGAAAGATGGTGGCCGAAGCCTGCGGCGACATGATGCTGCCCTTCGGCATTCAGGCCACGGCCGAGGTCGTGAAGGGCGTCGAACCGCTGACCAACCTTCTGCCCTACCGCTCCAAGGTTCGTTCCGCCCTTCCCAAGACCGACATCATCAAGGGCGAATAGCAATTCTCCGGCGCGGCGGATTCGTCGCGCCCATCGTCTGCGGAATCGCTCCGCAGACAGGTCGGCATGCGCCCCTCGCTCGGAGCGCACGCCGGGCCGTTTCGGCGGCCGTTCTGCGTTTCTCATGGAAACGCCACATTCTGTTATCAAGGCAGGCAAGATATCATGGCTCTTCGCATCACTGTCATAGGAGCAGGCCCCGGCGGCTACACCGCCGCCTTCGACGCTGCGAGGCGCGGCGCGGAAGTAACGCTTGTGGAATCCAGATGGCTCGGCGGCACGTGCCTCAACTGCGGCTGCATTCCCACCAAAACGCTGAAATCCTCCGCCGAGGCGCTGGAAACCGTACGCCGCGCCGCGGAGTTCGGCATTGCCGGAGCCGGTAATCCCGGCGTGGACATGCCCGCCGTCATCGCCAGAAAGCGCAAGGTCATCGAAACCCTGCGCGGCGGTCTGGAAAAAAGCTGCGCCAAGCTCAAGATCAACGTGGTCATGGGTCGCGGCAAGGTCGTGAACGCCGGTCTTGTGAAGGTCGCCATGCCCGACGGCTCCGAAAAGGACATCGAAGGCGACAAGGTCATCATCGCCACCGGCTCCAACGTGCTGAATCTGCCCTCCCTGCCCCTGGACGGCAAATTCATCCTGTCCAGCGACGACGCGCTCGAACTCGATCACGTGCCCGCGCGTCTCATCATCGTGGGCGGCGGCGTGGTCGGCACCGAGCTTGCTTTCATCTTCCGCGCCTTCGGCAGCGAAGTGACCATCGTGGAAGGTCAGAACCGTCTTCTGCCCGTGCCCTCCGTCGATGAGGAAATGAGCAAGCTGCTGCTGCGCGAAGCCAAGAAGAAGGGCATCAAGGTGGAACTCGCCCGCACCGTGAACGCCACGAAGGTGGAAGACGGCAAGGTCTTTGCCGATCTCGGCCCCTCGCCCTTCCTTGCGCCGGAACTCGTGCCCGCCTCCGCCAAAAAGCCCGCCACGCTGGAAGCCGACTGCATCTTCATGACCATCGGCCGCACGGCCAACAGCGAAGGGCTCGGCCTTGCCGAAGCCGGCATCGCCACCGACAAGCGCGGCTACGTCACGGTGAACGACCATCTGGAAACCTCGGTTCCCGGCGTGTACGCCATCGGCGACATTCTGGGCCCGGCGCGCATCATGCTTGCGCACATGGCCAGCGCCGAAGCGCACGTGGCCGTGGCCAACATCTTCGGCGCGAGCGAAAAGCCGAATTACGACGTGGTTCCTTCCGGCATCTTCTCCTCGCCCGAAATCGGCGACGTGGGCCTGACCGAAGCACAGGCGAAGGACAAGGGCTT
>NZ_DBMAHT010000099.1:0-1162 GCF_057866825.1 Mailhella sp. | reverse complement strand
GACCTCGGAATTCCAGTTCCGCGAACTCGGCAAGGCGCAGGCCATGGGCGAGCTGCCCGGCGTGTTCAAGCTGGTGGCCGACAAGGCAAGCGGCAAGCTTCTCGGCGCGCACATCGCCGGGGCGCACGCCACCGATCTCATTGCCGAATGCGCCCTTGCCCTGCAGATGGGCGCGTCCGTGGCCGACATTGCCGAAACCATTCACGCGCATCCCACCCTTGCCGAAGGCATCATGGAAGCCGCGGCGAAGATGGCGGAATAGTCTTTTGCCGCGCGCCGGATCCCGACCGGTCCGGCGCGCGCCAGCACACACTGCAAGCCTGCGGCGCGCTCAACCTTACGGGCGCACGCCCCAAAACCAAGGAGTATTCCCATGGCCAAGACTGTTGCGGAACTTTCCTTTCCTGCCGAACTCAAATACACCGACGAACACATCTGGGTCCGCAAGGACGGCGAGGAAATCGTGATCGGCGTGAGCGACTACGCGCAGGATCAGCTCGGCGAAGTGGTGTACGTGGATCTTCCCTCGGAAGGCGACAGCTTTGCCGCCGGCGACGAATTCGGCGAAGTGGAGTCCATCAAGTCTGTGAACAAGCTGTTCATGCCCGTGGCCGGCGAAGTTTCCGCCGTGAACGGCGATCTCGACGGCACGCCCACCCTGCTCAACGCCTCCTGCTACGACAGAGGCTGGCTCATCCGCGTGAAGCCCGAAGACATGGCCGCCGTGGACGGTCTGCTCTCCGCCGACGCCTATAAGGCCACCCTGTAATCCGTCTTCACCTTACCTGAAAAAAGGCCGTAGCTTTGAGTTGCGGCCTTTTTTAACATTGAAAAGCATAGATGATAACATTCATTATACCATCAAAGAAGACTTCATCATCCTGAATAATTTACTAAAAATATCTATATCAAAAATTTTATTGACTATCCTACAGTTTGAAATATTTCAAAAATTTTCTTTTGACAAAAATTGCATTTTTGAAAAGTGGAATAATTTTTTCTGGAACTAAAAACGATTTTATGATAGGTCCAAAAATATCTATTACAATAATATTATGAAGGTAATACCCATGACTGATAGTATAATGTCTCCTGAGAGTTGGAAAAATCATGTTCAAAATTTTAGTAAAAATTTTGAACAAGTTTTATCTAAAATCAAAGA
>NZ_DBMAHT010000098.1:0-7844 GCF_057866825.1 Mailhella sp. | reverse complement strand
AATTAAAAAGTTTTGAAAGGAGGGATGGGGGCGCGGGGGAAGGGAGGGAAAAATTTTCAAAATTTTCCCTCCCTTCCCCCGCATTCTCTCCCATCTTCCTTTAAAACTTCCATCCCAGGGTGAGGCCGGCGTTGACGGCGGAGGCGTGGGGGCGGAAGAGTTCGCCGCCGAGGTTCATCTGGAGGGAGAAGTTGTCTTTGGCGGTGAGGGTGAGGCTTGACTGGAGCACCATGGCGTCGCGGCCGGTGAGGGAGGTATCGGAAGCAAAGGCGAAGGCTCCGTAGTCCCGGAAGGAGGCGCGGGAGGAGAAGGAATCGTCGGCCAGTTCGTGCTTCCAGCCTGCCATGAGGTCGAGGCCGAGGGTGGATCCGTTGGCGGTTGCGGTATTCCAGGCAAGGTGTGCGCCCAGGGTGAGGGGCACGGAGTGGAAGGAGTCGCTTTCAAGGTGCAGGCGCGAGGCGGAGGAACCGCGTTCCGAAATGCCGGGGCGGCGCAAGGCGTTCCATTCGAGGAAGGCGAGGGGGCCTGCGGCAAGAGTGCCCGAGGCCGTGTTCCACGTCCAGTCCTTGCCTGCGCCGAAGAGGGAGCCGAAGGCAAAGCCAGTCCAGTCGCTTTCGTTGTGGGCGGCGTAGGGGCCGATGAGGACGTTTCGCTTCATGTCGCCGTCTTCTACGCCAGCGCGGGCCTGAGCCGTGAGGTAGAAGCCGTTCCACGATTCAGGGGCGTAGAGGCCCTGCACGCCGAGCATGAAGTCACGGGTTTCGGCCGTGGCGCTGTGGCTGCCGCCGGTGAAGGTGCGGCGGGCGCCTGCCGCAAGGTGTGCGCCCAGAGTGAGGCCGGAATCAGAGCGGCGGTCGAGTCCCGCCATGAGTCCCGCGCCGGTACTGTTCCAGTTTGAAAGGCCGCTGTGGCCGCTCTGCCAGGAGCCGGAGCCGTAGGGCGCGGCCCAGAGCGTCCAGTGTTCCGCGTCGGGGGAGTCCGGCAGAATGCCTGCACGGCGGGCGGTTTCGGCGGCGGTCATGTGCCGGAAGAGGAGCGAGCTGAATTCGCTCATCTGGTTCAGGGAAGCGCGGGCGGCGTTGTCGAAGGCTTCCGGGCCGAGGGCGTTCAGGCCGCGGGAAACGCCGGAGCCGTCCGGTGCAGACCAGTCCAGCGCGGCGAGAAGGTTTTGCATGTCGCCTTCGGCCACGCCGGAAATGCCCCAGAGCGCGCCGCCGAGGGAACGCGCGCCCGAGTTCTCAGCATAGCGGCTGTAGGCGTCGCGGCCGCGGGTGGCGGTCATGGTGAATTCGGGGTCGAAACTCAGGGAGAAATCAAGCGTGGGGGAAGTATTTTCCACCACAACGTCATTGAAGTTGCCGGAAACTTGTTCGGCCTCCACGGGAGATTCCGGGCGTATGACGGAGCCTGCGGCGTAGAATTCCGGCAGGGGGCGCAGGGCCCAGGTACCGGCCAGCTCGGCGGAACTCGCTTCAATGCCGTTCACCTTGCCGGAGGCGGAAACGAGGGTTTCGAGCACGGCGTTTTCGCCGTTCACGAAGCTGGAGGTCAGGTGAGCGGACTTGCCGGATTCATCCATGCCGTACAGAGCGAGGCGGCCGGAGTTCTTCAGAGAGTAAGCGTTCACCGTGCCGGTCACGGCAAGGCGTCCGGCGTCGAGGTTCATGTTGATGCTTCTTGCGCCGTCGACGGAGCCGAAGAGCGTCATATCGAAGCTGCTGTCGGGAGCGCCTGCGGTTCCGTCCGCATTGGCGGCATGGCCGAAGTTGAGGGCAGTGTAAAGATCTTTTCTGTCGCCCGGGTACAGGAGGTATTCGTTGTTCGGATTCCATTCGGAAACGATGTCGCCGATGAGCTGCGCGCCGGAAAGAACGTTGATGTCTTTGACCAGCGCGTTTTCGGAAATGAAGATGGAGGCGGCGCGTCCGGCAAGAAGGCCGCTCACGTCGAAACGGGAGATGAGCGGGCCGTTGAGGTTGAGGGGAAAGCCGCTCCAGTCCACATTCTCCTCAATAGGAGCAGGGGGGTAGTACATCATCCCCCAGAGCAGCCATGAGCCGCGATATTCCATGTCATTGTTGCTGATTGCGTTGTTGCCGAAGTCGAAGCGGGCGGCAATGCCTCCTTCTCCGAGAGCGGTAATGTCGCCGCGGCTTATGACGGTATGATTTTTGCCGTAGGCCACAAGAAGGCCCGTGCCCCAGGAGCCGTCGGCCGCAATGCGCACGCCGGGGGCTATGGTGAGGTTGTTGGCGCTGCCGTCCACGCGAATGCCGGTGCCCGCCGTGCCGCAGGCGAGAAGGTCGGCGGCCTGAGTAATGGTGTTGTTCTTGCCGTAAACGTGCAGGCCCACGCCGAGCGTGGCCGTGTTCGGCACGCCGTAGAGGTAGGCGGTACCTTCGGCGTTTCTGGCAAAGTAGCCGTTTTTGTTCACCATGGTCTGGCCATCAGCGTACACGGAGAATCCGTAGTAGTTCTTGCGGTCGAAGCTGTAGCCGATGTCCTGAAGCGCGGCCAGTTCCGCTTCCATGAAGGTGGTGTAGTTGCGGTATAACTGGTGGCTCATGAGACTGTGTTCAAGCTCGATGTGCGCAAGATCGGGAACGCCGTACTCATAGCCTTCGACAGGCAGGCCGTTGCCTTCCCCGAGCACTTCGGAAACGTGCTCGCCGTAAAAGCGTACGCCGCTGTTTGTGAAGTCTCCCACGACGAACTTCGGCCTTTCCACATTGTCGGCCTCGCTTTCCGAAACAACGCTTATGCCCGGCTGGAGCCTGTTGCCGTACTTGTCCACCAGGTGCGACTCCCATACGGAAAACTGTTTCATGGGGCCGCCGTCTTTATAATCGTTGGACCTTCTGCAAATGCCGAGGACGTGACCCAGTTCATGGTACAGATTGGCGGTTAAATCGGCCTTACCTGTTAATGGAATCGGCGAGAGGTGATCGGCAATGGCGTAATCCGTAGCGTCGTAATACATAAGGCCGATCTTGATGAGCGCCGGATATTCCATGGCCGTGTCGCTTATGAGTCCCTCCTGTACTACAGAGGGGATAAAGGGAGAATCGTGGTCGTTGAATATGTAGTAGGTCCATACGCCCTGATCGTTGATGGTGCCGATGTTGATGGCGAGGGGAGAGGTGTTGCGGCTCGCAGATCCGAGCACGTCGGCCCAGAGGCTTGCGGCTTCGACGGTGCCGTTTTTCTGCTCTTCGGAGAGCGTCCAGGCGGATATGTAGTCGTCGTCTTCGTCCGGCGTATAGTACTGCTCTCCCTGGTCGAAGAAGCGCAGCTCAAACAGGGGCGAGCCGTCGGCTTTGTAAACATAGCGCGACTCGTAAGCCTGCGCGGGGGCGGCAGGGAAGAGAGAAGAGATGCCGAAGGCCATGGCGAGGGCCGAGGCCAGGGCAAGGCGCGAGGACAATCTGCCGAAACGGGAAAGAAGAGAAGCTATCATGGGAGAAGAAAAACGTTGAAAGTTGAACGCATGCGGAAAAGGCCATGCCGCATGGTTTCGGAAGGAGAATTCAAAAAAGGCGGGGCCCCGGTATGGAGTCCCGCCTGTATGTCAGTGTTCGTCGTGGGAGATGTCGTCGCTTTCGCCGTGAGCGTCTTCCCCGTCGTTTTCGCTGTGGGAAGCCTCGTCGCCCATGTAGGGGTTGAAGTAGCCGAACTTCAGGCCCGGGCAATACTTTTTGAGCCTTTTGCGGAAGTTCACGAGTCCCACGGAGGGTCCGAAGGTGATGCCTTCCATGAGTTTCATGTACACTTCCAGATCAATGTTCAGATTGCGCAGCTGAATGAAGCTCACGCCGCAGGTGTTGATGAGTTCCACAAGAGCCTCGATTTCCTCTTCGCAGTCGGTGATGCCCGGGAAGTAGAGCAGGTTCAGCGACACGAACACGCCGCGGCTCGACGCTTCGGTGATGGAGCGGCGCACATCGGCGAAGGAGAAGCTGCGCGGCCGATAGTAGCGCAGATACACCTCGTCGCGGGCGCTGTTCATGCTCACGCGCAGGGAGGTGAGTCCGGCGTCGGCGAGCCTGGCGACTTCGTCGGGCATGGAGGCGTTGGAATTCAGATTGATGGTGCCGTGACCGCCTTCGGCGCGGAACCTCTTCACCACTTCGAGCAGCAGCGGGGCCTCGGTGAGGGGTTCGCCTTCGCAGCCCTGGCCGAAGGAGAAAATGGGATGTTCCTCGTTTTTCATGTGATGGAACATCATTTCGAGGATTTCGTCGGCGGTGGGGGTGAAGGTGAGGCGATCCTGCGGGGTGGCGCAGATGGTGGAATCCTCATTCTTGTGCGAAATGCAGCCCACGCAGCGGGCGTTGCACACGCGCGAGGTGGGAATGGGCGCTTCGTAGCGGCCTATGGCGAGGTTCTTGGCCGCGGGGCAGCCGTATTTCAGCACGCAGTTCTGCATGAGGTGCTGAATGAAGCGGTTGTGCGGATACTTCGCCATGAGTTCCTTTGCCGCCTTGTTGATCTTCTTCTGCGGAATGCCGGTAAAGATCTGGCGCGGGTCTTCATCGACCTTTTTGGCGCACACGTAGAAGCGGTCGCCGATCATGCCGACGGCGGCGTAGGCGAAGAGGGGCAGGGTGGGGGCGTCGTCGTCGGTGACGTACACGGGATGCCCCGTGAGAGTGTGCGCGGGCGCGATGAAGGCTGCCACGGCGAGTACTTCGACTTCCACGGTATCGCCGGTTTCGGGATCAAGACCGACGGCGTGACGGCCGGGCAGCAGAAAGAGCTCGCTTTCGGGAGGCAGGGGCATGAGTTCGTCGGGACGCGGCAGCGTCCATTCGTTGCCCTTGCGGCAGAGCATGAGCAGATCGGGATCGTCGTATATCTGGCCCTTGTCGTCGGCCAGGAGCATGCGGGGACGGGGATGAGATGTGGCCATGATGATTCTTTGCGGCGCAGTGGCCTGTGAAATGGTGACGCCCTGGCGGCGACGAAAAATCCGGCATCCGGCTTGCCCGCCCGGGGAGCGGATGACCCGGGTCGGCGTCGGCTCGCCCCGGCGGAAGCGGGCGCGCCTCAGAACGGGAGAGGCTTTCTTGCTGCGCTCCGGTTCGCTCGGCGTCGGATTGCCGCACTCGCGGGAGACGCGTCGGCGGGAGCGGCGTCGAAAGCGTCCGGGCGCGGGGCTCAGTTGCCGTGTTCCTCGCCGAGGAAGCGGTTCCAGAGCCGGATGGCGGCTCCCTGCGACACGGCCCACTGCGTCAGCGCGCAGCCGCACGGGCACACGACCCGCCACAGTTCATGGCGTCGGCCGGCGGGCAGGCATGATTCCAGTTTTTGTTCCCGGCTCCCGCAGGTGGAGCAGGGAAGTATGGGCGGCAGGTATTGATCCGGCATGAAGACCTCCTTCTTCCTGCTGAAAAACGGCAACGATTCCGCCGCATTGAGCAGGGTGCGCGGAAACTGGCGGAGAGCATGATAACCTTCTCGCCCTTGTTAAGCAAGGGCGGCGGAGGTCAGACGAGTCCTGCGAACTGCATGGCGAGCATGACGAGCGGCAGCGAGACCAGCGAAAGAATGGTGGTGGCGATGACCGTCATGGACGATTCGGTGGGGCAGGCGTGGTAGCGTTCGCCGAGGATGTACACCATGGTTCCGGTGGGCATGCCTGCGGTGAAGGTGCCCACGGCCACGGCGATGGGAGAGCAGCCGGCGATAATCAGCACGAGACAGGTGAAGAGCGGCTGAAGCAGGAGCTTGGCCACGCAGATCAGGGTGAGGTTCTTTTTGCTGAAGGATTCGGCGTTGTCGCCGGCGCCGTAGGAGCCGGAGAGCTGAGCGGAGAGCACCATGCCCATGCCGAACAGGGCGCAGGGGGAGGCGGTGGAGCCGAGCATCTGGGTGATGTTCAGAATGGACTTGGGCAGGGGCAGACCGGAAAATCCGACGCACGCGCCGAGAACGGCGGCCACGATCATGGGGTTGTGGATGACTTCGCCGAGGAGTTTCTTTCCGAGGCCGCGGCGGTCGTTGCCGCCGGAGGAGGCAAGAATGTCGAGGGTGCCGTCGGCCACGAGGAAGACGCCGGTGTAAAGCAGGGCGCCGAGCATGCCGGCGGTGGCGGCGGGTTCGTTGTTGGGGAAGACCATGAAGATGAAGGGCAGGCCGAAGAAGGCCGCGTTGGGGAACACGGCGGCGAGGGTGCGTATGGTGGTTTCGGCCTTGTGGGAGCGCCAGAAGCCGGAGAAGAAGAGATAGGCGAGCAGATAGCAGACGAAGGAGGCGGCGAGGAAGGACCAGATGAAGGTGGAGGCTTCTCCGCTCATGGGAATGGAGCACATCTGGGTGAAGATGAGGGCGGGCAGGCCGATCCAGTACACGAACTGATTGAGGCAGAGCGCCATGGTGGGCGCGAGAATGCGGCGACGTTCGGCGAAGAGACCGAGAAGCATGATGCCGAACACGGTGACGAGGGCGGAAAAGATGCCGTTCATGGGAAGCTGATCCTTGAGGCTGGCCGCGGGGCGGCCGGGAAGAGGTTACATGTGGGCGAGGGTTTGCGCGAGGCTGTGTCTGACGGCGCGCAGATGTCGCAGGAACAGAATCACGGCCGCGCCGATGACGACGGCGCAGAAGAGCATGGTGACGGGCGCGCCCACGCCGTCGGCCATGGCTCCGAAGGCGAGTTCGCCGGCGGGTCCGAGACCTGAGGTTAACATGACGTAGATGCTGAGCACGCGACTGCGGCAGTCGTCGGAGCTGGTGAGCTGGCAGAGGGTGTTCACGCTGACGTTGGTGGTGGTGATGCCGAAGCCGATGAAGAAGGCGGCGATGAGGGAGAGCCAGAGGGTTTCGGAAAAGCTGAAGACGGCGAGGGCAACGGCGGTGACGGCGGCGGTGCGGGCGAGGGTGCCGGGAATGTGCCTCGGCACGACGTAGATGGACACGATGATGCCGCCGGTGAACGCGCCTGCGCCCACGGCGCCGAAGAGCCATCCGAGGGTTTGCGAGCCGCCGCCGAGCACGACGGTGGAAAACACGGGAAAGAGCACGCTGTAGCACATGCAGAAGATGCTGAACACGAAGAGCAGGCGGAAGATGTGATTGAGGAAATATTCGCTCTGCACGTGTCTGAGGCCCTCGACGATTTCGCCGAACATGTTTTTGCCGACGTGTGAGCCGACGCGCTCGCGCAGGCGGACGCGGAAGGCGAGCAGGAAGATGAGGGGCAGATAGGTGAAGGAGGAAACGAGGAAGCAGACGCCCTCGCCGCAGAGATAGATGACGAAGCCTGCGAGGGAGGGACCGAGGAGCTTGCTGATGTTGAAGGCCATGGAGTTGAGGGCGATGGCGCTTTTGACGGCGGCCTGATCGGTCACCATGAGCGAGACGGAGGACTGTCTTGCGGTCATGTCGAAGGAGCCGATGACGCCGAGGCAGAGGCTGAGGGCGACGAGCAGCGGATAGTTGACGAAGCCCGAGAAGGTGCAGAAGGTGAGTATGGCGGCCTCGATCATGCTGAGGGCCTGGGTGACGATGAGGGCTTTTCGCAGGTCGTGATGTTCCAGAAACGCGCCGGCCACGAGACCGAGCACGAGGATGGGGGCGAGGCTGACGAATTCGACGATGCTGAGCAGAAACGCGGACTGCGTGAGCCGGAAGACGAGCCAGCTCATGGCGAGGCGCTGCATCCAGAGGCCGAGCATGGATATGGTCTGGCCGATGATGAAGAAGAAAAACGCTCTGTGCTCGAGGGCGGGGAAGAGCTGATAGATGTTGCGCATGAAGACCTCTTGGACGATGCGTGCATTTAGGAAGCGGTATTTTTTTAATTGGGGTGCAAAAAATCTAACGAAATTTGCGCAAAAGGGAAA
>NZ_DBMAHT010000097.1:0-7846 GCF_057866825.1 Mailhella sp. | reverse complement strand
CCTCGACATTATCAAGGCCACCATCGACACCATGACGAAGTTCGGCTACAACTCCCCGGACAGCAAGGCCATTCTGCAGATTTTCGACTATGAGGCCGTGATCCGCGCCCGCGAGCTCGGCTGGAAGGGACAGCTCTGCATGCTGGTCACCGCCGGCGGCCAGGGCGCCAAGGACGACAAGGCCCGCCACAAGTGGCTGACCACGCCTGAAGGCATCAAGGAAGTGTCCAAGTACGCCACCATCTACGCGCCGAACTTCAATCTGCTCGCCGTGCCCACGGCCGACGGCAAGAGCTACACGCTTTCCAACCTCGGCGATCTGGCCCGTCAGAACGGCATGAAGCTGCATTCCTGGACGCTGCGCAAGGATTCCCTGCCCAAGGGCTTCAAGGACTTCAACGAAGTGCTCGACGTGTCCTTCAAGAAGCTCAAGGTGGACGGCATGTTCTCCGACTTCCCGGACCTGCTGGTGGAATACCTCAAGGCCAACAATCTTCGCTGAATCATTCGCCGACGCCTCAACGGATAGCGCACACTCCCCGCGCATCCGGCGGATAAAGCCATGACTCGCAGGCCGATCCCTTTTTCGGGGTCGGCCTTCTTTTTGGCCTTGCGCCTGCGCCGGGCGGACGCGTGGCTCTTGGCGACGATGCAACGCCCCCCGGCAAGGCGCGCCCGCTGCGGCAGCGCGCAGGGCAAAAGCCCCCGCGAAAACCCGCACTGAGGGGCAGCGAAGCACCCGGAACAACGCCCTCCCCGCTCCGGTTCCGCACTCCGGTTCCGTACCCCGAGAGCGCGACCGGCTCAGCCTCCGCACTGCCCCCCTCCCCTTCCTCTGCCCCCGGGCTGCCCGGAGAGCCCCCGCGCAGGGGCTCGGCGATGTGCCCCGCACGGCCTGACTCGGATTCAACGCACCTTCGAGCAGACAGGGGCAGCGGTTCTGTTCGTCTCGGATTCTCTCCTCGCTCCGGTTCCGAAAGTGGCCCTCTCCCCTCCTCGTTCCGCACTCCGCCTCAGCCCTTTTCCCCTCACCCGTCCCCCGCCCCCGGGCCCGCGGACAAAAAAGCCCCGGAAGCTCCGGGGCAAAACATGAGAAAGAGAAAGGCGAAGGCTCCGCTTGGAAAGAAGACACGGAGGCCGCCGGACGGAGGAAGGCGGACGTGCGGGAGCGCAGCGCGAAAGAACGCGCAGGCGCGGACGACGCCGAGCGGAACAAACAAGCGTCAGGAAAGAGAGAAAACGAAAGTTCAAAAAGACAGAAGCGGCGGACCAAAGACGGCCCGCCGCTCAAAAAAACGCGGAAAAACGCCGAAGGCTCCGGCGGCAACGCGGCGGACGTCCGGCGCGCAGAATTGCGGCCTGTTCAGGAACTTTTGGCGTTGCGCATCACAAGCAGCGAGGCCGCAATGATGAGCGCCAGCGCGCACCACTGCCGCCCCGAAAGCACCTCGCCGAGAATGAGGAAGCCGAACAGCGCGGCGGCCGCCGGTTCCAGGCTCATGAGCACGCCGTAGGCCTGCGGCGGCACGATGCGCAGCGCCACGATTTCCAGACCGTAGGGCAGCGCCGAGGCCAGAAAGCCCACCGCAAAAGCCAGCGGCAGCACGTCGACAATGACGTCGGGCTGAAAAAGAAGCGTGCCTTCCGCCATCACCGCCCAGGGCACGGCCACCACCGTGGCCGCCAGCATGCCCCACGCGGCCACGCTCACGCCGCCCACGCCCGCGCGGCGGCCGAACACGATGTATCCCGCCCAGCCCGCGGCCGCAGCCAGCGCAAAGGCAATGCCCGCCGGGTCTATCCCCGCATCGAGCCCCGACCACGGCAGAATGAGCAGCAGTCCGGCCACGGCAAGCACCACGCCGAGAAAGTCCGTCCAGCGGCGCGACGCGCACACGGCCACCATCAGCGGCCCGGAAAATTCCACGGCCACGGCCACGCCCTGCGGAACGCGGGCAATGGCCTGATAGAAACAGCCGTTCATGAACACAATGGCCACGCCGTACACGAGCACGCTTTTCCACTCCTGCCTGCGCGGCATGTGACGCCAGGGCCGCAGCCCCGCAAAAAGCAGCAGCGTGGCGCAGGCAAGGCGCAGCGCTACCGTGACTTCCGGTCCCACCTTCATCATGAGGAACTTGGCCTCGGACGTGCCGAGCTGCGTGGAGGTGATGGACACCAGCAGCATGAGCACGCCGAGATACGGCCCTCCGACATGTCGCGCAAGAAAGGACACGGGCTACTTACTTGGAAGGCCGGGGTTCCACGTGAATGACGATCTGTCCCACGCCGGGCAGTCCGGCGCGGATTTCGTCTTCCAGACGCGAGGCGAGCTCGTGACCTTCGCCCACCGTGGCCGCATCGGAACGGCAATGGAAGGTCACGGTCGTGCCTTCGTCGCCGTTGTACACGTGCAGATGATGCGCGTCGCCCAGAGGAGAATCCTGAAGGGCCTTGTCCACCACCTTCTTCACTTCTTCCAGATTCACGGGATGAGCGTCGCAGCGCGAACGGCCGCCCCTCGGCTCCATGTGCGAAACCACGTACACCGCGCCCACGCGACGCCGCAGATCCGTTTCATAGGCCGTCACCTTTTCATGCGCTTCGGCAAGCGGCATGTCGTCGGGCAGTTCGATATGCACTTCCACATGCATGCCGTCGTCCTGCATGACGAGGCGCAGATTGTGAATCATGAGGCCGTGCAGCGACGCCAGACGATACGACGTGGCGTAGAAATCGCGATGGTTTTCCTCTTCCGGCTCCATGTGAACCGTGGTTTCGGCATCGGGCAGCACGCCGCGCACCACGTTTTCCAGCATGGTGGAAATTTCATGCGCCATGTCCACGCGCAGATCGGAAGGCACGGACACCACAAGTTCCACGAAATGCCGCGCGCCGCTTTCCCGCACGCGCACGCTGCGGGCAACATACGCGGGCGCATTGGCCGCAAGCGCCGCACGCACAAGACGCGCCTGTTCGCTCATGCCGCCGTCCATGAGCGTGAGCACCGCGTTGCGCGCCATGTTCCAGCTCACCATGAGCACAATGCCCGCTACGCCCAGCGCGGCCACGGCGTCGGCCTTGGTGAGCGCGTGGTACAGCATGGAATCAGGTTCGGCAAACGACGCGAGTCCCACGCAGGTCAGGCCCGCAAGCACCACCGCCGACGACCATATGTCGGTCGTGAAATGCATGGCGTCGGCCTCCAGCGCCTGCGACTTGTGTTCCCGCGCCACCTTGCGCAGCATGGCGGAACGGCTGATGTCCACCGTCAGAGAAATGATCACCACCGCAAAAGCCCACCACGACGGCTCCACGGGACCGGCCGAAAAGAACAGCCGCTCCACGGCCTCGATGATGATCCACGCGCACGTGACGAGCAGCAGCACGGTTTCCGCGAGCGCGGCCAGACTCTCGGCCTTGCCGTGTCCGTAGGGATGCCGCTCGTCCGCCGGCTGCGCCGATATGCGCACCGCAAGGCACGTGATGCCCGCGGCCACGAAGTCGAGCGTGCTGTGCAGCGCTTCCGAAAGAAGACCCAGACTGTTGGTGGATATGCCCGCCACCAGCTTGATGACCGTCAAGAGCGCCGACCAGAGCACCGATGAGGCGGCAGCTTTCTTCTTGGCCGCATCGGCCAGCGCGGCCTCTTCGGCGGCGCGGCGTTCCTGTTCCAGTTTTTCCTGTTCGACCCTCTCCAGATCGGCCAGCGTCGTATCATGGGTATTGCTGTTGTCCATGAAAATCATCTCTTATGATAGAAAGTTCTCTGTTCAAAAGAACAGGACATCCTTTTAATAAGGCGAAAAACCGGAGTCAAGCGCCGGCCTCCCCATTTTTTTTCAAAAAATCCGCGGAACTTGCCTCCGTCGGAGGACTCCTGCGAACGCGTTTCCCGAAGAGGCCGTCGTTCCCATAAAGAAATTCTCCGCCGCCCATGCAGACGAAAGACGCAGCGCGCTCCGGCTTCTGCGTTGTCGAAGGCGCGCCGCTCCTCCATTTTGAAACTTTTTTGTCTCAAAGCTCGCCGTCATGCTGCCTGACGCATTCCTGCCGGTCTGCGCCTTTTGCGCGCGCCGGGCAACGCGTTTTCGGCGCGCGTCCGGTTGCCTTGCCCCGTCAAAACAGCTATCGTTGCCGCGTTCATCATTTACAGCAAGGAGTGTTCCATGCCCAAGCACATTCTCATCACCGGCGCGACCTCGGGCTTCGGCCTGGCCACCGCGCGTCTCTTCGCCGCCGAAGGCTGGCACGTGGCCGGCACGGGCCGCAGAGCCGAACGTCTCGACGCCCTGCATCAGGAACTCGGCGACGCCTTCCTGCCCCTTCCCCTCGACATGCGCGACAGAGAAGCCGTGACCGAAACCCTGGGCAATCTGCCCGGCGAATGGAACGACGTGGACGTGCTGCTCAACAACGCCGGCGCGGCTCTCGGTCTGGAACCGGCGCAGGAATGCAGCCTCGACGACTGGGACGCCATGGTCGACACCAACATCAAGGGCCTGCTCTACGCCACGCGCGCCATTCTGCCCGGCATGGTGGCGCGCAACCGCGGTCACATCGTCATGCTCGGCTCCATAGCGGGCAACTATCCCTATGCGGGCGGCAACGTGTACTGCGGCTCCAAGGCGTTCGTGAAGCAGTTCAGCCTCTCCCTGCGCGCCGATCTGCTCGGCACCAACGTACACGTGACCAACATCGAACCCGGCCTCGCGGAAAGCGAATTTTCCATCGTGCGCTTCCACGGCGACACGCAGAAGGCCGCGAACGTCTATGAAGGCACGAGTCCCATCACCCCGCAGGACATCGCCGAAACGGTGTTCTGGGTGACCCATCGCCCGACGCACATCAACATCAACCGCGTGGAAATCATGCCCATCTGCCAGTGCCCGAGCGGCCCGCTGGTGAAAAAGGGCATGTAGTTCAAAAGCGCGCGGCTAAAAAGCGCTCATGACCGGGCGCTCTTTTGTCGCGCGCCGCTTCCGGGCGCACTGTCCGGCAAGGTGCCTCGTGAGCCTGCGCCCCTGACGCGCCCTGTGCGGCGAAAACGCCGACGCCGAACGTTCGACACCGCGCGGCAGAAGGCGCAACGGACAAGACCGCCGTTTCCGGGCGGCCCCGAACGCCGCCTCCGCGCGGGTTCCCCTTTTGCGGGCGAACATCTGCGGCCCGGGCCGGTTCCGACGCCGAGGCTCGTCTGCGCCCCCGTTTTTCTGCGCGCTGCGCCGCCTGATGCCACGCCGACGCCCCGCGCCGACATTTCCCGTCATCGCCGACATTTTTCCATCATTCCAGAAACAAGGACGCTTCCATGGAAGAAACCTTTGCCGAAGTCTGGCTTCCCCACTACGTTTCCTACGGCGAAACCGACGCCATGGGCGTAGTGTATTACGCCGAATACATTCACTTTTTTGAACGCGCCCGCGGGGCCATGTGTCGTGAGGCCGGGCTCGGCTACGGCAAGATTGAAGAAGCGGGCTTCATGCTGCCCGTGCGCGAGGTGGAATGCCGCTATCGTTCCCCCGCGCATTACGACGACCATGTGCAGATTCACGCCCGCATCACGGAATGGCGTCGGGCCTCGGTGCGCTTCCGCTACGAAATCTACAACGAAGACCGCACCAGACTGCTCTGTGAAGGCATGACCCTGCACGCCGTGGTCAACCGCGAAGGTCGTCCCGTGGCCGTGCCCGAGTGGATCAAGGAAAAGCTCTCCGGCACGAAGTGCGACGCGGAAAGCGACTAGTCTTCTGCCGGACGCCCGCCCTCCGGCGAAACGCGTCCGGCAGCCCCCCGGCCCCGCGCCGCAGCGCTCTTCCGCAGGCTCCGATTCTTTGCCCCCGGCACGCATGCTCCGGCGCGACCTCCCCGCCGAACTCCCCGTCCCTGCGCCGCAGCAACGCCTTCCGAGGCGCGGCGCTTCGGGTGCGCCGAGTTTCCGCTCTTTCCGCACCCGCCTTCACGAGCCGCCCCCCCTCGCCGAGGCCGAGATTCTGCCGCCAAGGCGCTCCGTCGCCGGGGGAAAATGAGAGCCTCGGCGCCATGTCCCCAAGGCCGGAGATGCCCCGGAATGTCGCCCCCTGACGCCTCCGGCAGCAGCAAGGCAAACAAGAGCTTCCCCGCAGGCCGTCCCTGCCGAATACTCCTCGCGCTCTGCCCTCCGACGGCATCGACATTCCCAAGTCCGCGGTCTGCCGAAACATCCGCCGCAAAGTTTCCCCTGTTCTCCGCGCTTTGGCGGAACGCAGGCAATCCCCGGCGCCATTCCCCGGCTTTCGCTCCCTTCCGGCGCGGCGCCCCGCCTTTGCCGCGGCAGCGCCACCCCCAGCGGCTCCGAATCTTCGCGCCCTTCTCCGCTGCGCCATACCGGCCGCACCGCCGAACGCTCCGACTCATCCCCCGCCTCGCCGCCTCCCCTGCTTTTGCATTCCCCCGTTCGCCTGCAACTTCTCCCTTTTCACAAAGCCGCCCCCCGCTTCGTATTGCCTCTCAGGCTTTTTTTCTATATATTCCCTCGCAGGGAAAATCATCACTTTCAATCTTTTCGTGAGGCTCACATGAAACGTCTTTCCTGCTTCCTTGCGGCCCTCGCCGTGCTCTGCATGGCCGCCGGCGCTCAGGCGAAAACCTACGTCAACGGCATCGACGCCAACTATCCTCCCTTCGCCTACGTCGGCGAAGACGGCAAACCCGCCGGCTTCGACGTGGACTCCATGGACTGGATCGCCAAGCACATGGGCTTTGAAGTCACGCATCAGCCCATGGACTGGGACGGCATCGTGCCCGCCCTCATGAACAAGAAGATCGACATGGTCTGCTCCGGCATGAGCGTTTCCCCCGAACGCGCCGCCGTGGTCGCCTTCTCCGAACCCTACTATTCCATCAAGAAGGTCATTCTCGTTCCCGCCGATTCCAAGCTCACCGCCGATCAGGCCATCCACGGCCCCACCAAGCTCGGCGTGCAGCGCGGCACCAACGAACATGAACTGCTCGAAACCAAGAAGGTCGAAGAAAAGCTCTCCTACGAACTGCGCTTCTACGATTCCGCGCCCCTCGCCGTGGAAGACCTGCTCAACGGCCGCATCGAAGCCATCGCCCTCGACAGCGCTCCCGCCAACGACGCCATCAACAAGGGCAAGCCCGTCAAGATCGTGGGCACCTTCGCCCCCGACGACGACTTCGCCGTCGCCATCCGCAAGGACGACAAGGAACTGCTCAACCTCGTGAACGAAGGCTACCGCAAGCTGAAGGCCGATCCCTACTGGAAGGAACTTCAGGCCAAGTACCTCTCCAACAAGTAATACGCCGCGTCCCGGGAGACCGGCCTTCCGGTCTCCTTTTTTATTGCTCATCCCGCGCCTTGCCCGATTTCCGGGCCGGGCGCGCGCTCATGCCGGGCCCCCGTCCCTCAACGGCCGCGCGGCCGCAGCGTGCATTCCTCATTCCTACCGGATTCAACAGTGCATATTCTTTCCACCATCATCGAAGCCTTCCCCTACATCCTTGAAGGCACGCTGGTCACCGTGGTGCTGGTGGCGGGAGCTCTTTCCCTGGGCTTCTGCCTCGGCGTGCCCATGGCGGTCGCGCAGGTGTACGCCCCCAGGCCCGTCGCCCTGCTCGTCAGCTTCTATGTATGGTTCTTCCGCGGCGTGCCCGTTCTGCTCCTGCTCTTTCTCTTCTACTACGGCCTGTTCGGTCTCATCGGACTCGACGTGGGCACCATAGGCGCTTCCTGCATCGTGCTCGGCATGACCAGCGCCGCCTATCAGTCCCAGATCTTCCGCGGATCCATCATGTCCCTGCCCGCCGGTCAGCTCAAGGCCGGCCGCGCCCTCGGCATGACCGA
>NZ_DBMAHT010000096.1:0-7848 GCF_057866825.1 Mailhella sp. | reverse complement strand
TCGCGCCTGCTTGCGCACATCAGAAAGGGCGGGCTCGCCCTCGTGAGCGCCGACTACGAAGACCTCGTGCGCGAGGCGCGCGCCCTGCGGCCCGACGCGGTGTTCTTTTCCACCAAGGGCAAGCCGGTGCCGTTCCGCGCAGGCTATCTCGGGCTTGACGAAAAGGGCCGGGGGAACTACCGTCTCTGGCTTGACGGCGAGGAGCTCGACGTTTCCTGCGCCCTTTCCGGCCCCTATGCCGCGGAAAACATCATTGCCGCGGCGGCCGCGGCCCGTCTGTTCGGGCTGAGCGCCGAGGAGATCCGCAAGGGCGTGGAAAGCGCGCCCTTCCCCGCCCAGCGCTTTGCCAGACTCGACGTGCCCGGCTGGACCGTCATCGACGACACGTACAACGCCAATCCTCTTTCCGCCTCGCGCATGATCGAGGCCGCGGCAGAACTTGCCAAAGGCCGGACCTTCGTGTGCGTCATGGGCGCCATGGGAGAACTCGGCGACGTGGCCGCCGCCGAACACAGAACCCTGGGCCGCACCCTGGCCCGTGCCGGATGCGCGGCCGTGTTCTGGACCGGCGAGCACGCCGAAGAAGTGAAGGAAGGTCTTGACGAGGAACGTTTTTCGGGCTTCTTTGCCGACGTGCCGAAGCCCGAGGACTTTCTGCCCGCACTCCGGCGCTGGGAGGACGGCCGTCACGACGACAGAAACGGCCTCGTGCTCTTCAAGGGCTCGCGGGTCAACCGGATGGAACGTCTCGTAACCCTCTTCACGGAAGAGAAATCCCATGCTCTATAACCTTCTTGTGCCCTTCAGTCAGGACATCTCCCTGCTGAACGTGTTCCGCTACATCACGTTCCGTTCCGCCGGGGCGCTCATCTTCGCGCTGCTGTTCACCATCATCACGGGCCCGTGGTTTCTGAAAAAGCTCACGGCCCTCAAGGTGGGACAGCCCATTCTCTCCTACGTGCCCGAGCATCAGGCCAAGGCCGGAACCCCCACCATGGGCGGCCTGCTCATCATGGCCGGGGTCATCTTCTCCACGCTGCTGTGGGCCGATCTCTCCAACGTGTACATCTGGCTCACCCTGCTCGTGTTCGTGGGCTTCGGCGTGGTCGGCTTTGTGGACGACTACACCAAAATACGCCACCATGAGAACAAGGGCCTCTCCCCCCGCGCCAAAATGCTCGGCCTCATCGTGGTCTCCGTGGCCGCCATCAGCCTGCTGCTCATGGAACCCGCCTATTCCAGCCGCCTTTCCGTGCCCTTCTTCAAGCAGTTCATGCCCGACCTCGGCGTGTTCTACGTGGTCTTCGCCGTGGTGGTGCTCATCGCCTCCTCGAACGCCGTCAACCTCACCGACGGCCTCGACGGTCTGGCCATTCTGCCCGCGGTCATGTGCTTCATGGTCTATGCCATCTTCATTTATGTGGCGGGCCACGCGAGTTTCGCCCAGTACCTGCAGGTGCCCGCCGTGCCGGGCGTGGGCGAAGTCACCGTGCTCTGCTGCGCCCTCATGGGCGCGGGCCTCGGATTTTTGTGGTTCAACTGCTTCCCCGCTCAGGTCTTCATGGGCGACGTGGGCTCCCTCAGCCTCGGCGGCGTGCTCGGCTTTCTTGCCGTGCTCTGCAAGCAGGAACTCATTCTCGTGGTGGCCGGCGGCGTGTTCGTCATGGAAACCGTGTCCGTCATCATGCAGGTCGGCTTCTTCAAGGCCACGCACGGCAGGCGTCTTTTCCGCATGACGCCGCTGCATCATCATTTTCAGAAGGGAGATCATCCGCTGCCGGAATCCAAGATCATCGTCCGGTTCTGGATCATTTCCGTGCTTCTCGCCATCATTTCCCTTTCCGTTCTCAAACTCCGCTGAGGAATGCCGTCATGAGTCCTCTTGATCTTTCTCATCGCCGCGTCGCCGTCATAGGCGCAGGCAGAAGCGGCCGCGCCGCCGTCCGTCTGCTGCGCGAACTCGGCGCGGATGTGCGCCTGCTCGAAAAGAAGCCGGATCAGATGCCCGCGGATTTTTCCGCCTGGCTTGGTGAAAACCATGTGCCCGTCTTCGGAGGAGAACACGCTCCCGCCTACTTCGAAGGCGTGGATCTCGTCATTCCGAGCCCCGCTGCGGCAAAGGCCGTGATCGAGCCTCTCCTGCCCGTGCGCGAAGACGGCTCGAAGGCCGAAATCATGGCCGAAACCGAACTGGCCTGGAGGCTGCTCGACGGCGAGCCCGTGATCGGCGTCACCGGCACGAGCGGCAAGACCACCACCACGAGCCTCTGTTCCGCCATGCTCGAAGCCCACGGTCTGCGCGTGTTCACGGGCGGCAACATCGGCGTGCCCCTCTCCGAATACGTGCTCGGCAGACGCCGCGGCGAACCGAAGGCCGACGTCATCGTGCTGGAGCTTTCGAGCTTCCAGCTTCAGACGTGCAGCACCCTGCATCCGCGCGTGGGCATTCTGCTCAACATTTCCGAGAACCATCTCGACTTCCACAAGGACATGAAGGAATACACCGACGCCAAAATGAACCTCTTCGCCCGGCAGACCGAAAGCGACACGGCCATTCTTTCGCCCTCGCTCTCCCGCCTGCCCGGCGAATACGGCATGAAGGCCCGCGTGACATTCCTCACGCCCGGCGCCCGCCCCTTCCCGGACACCCGCCTCATCGGAGCGCACAACCAGAGCAACGCCGAAGCCGCCTTCATGGCCGCCTCCATCTTCGGCGTCACCCGCGAGGAAGCCGCCCGTGCCATGCGCGAATTCACGCCCATCGCCCATCGCCTTGAGCACATCGCCGACATAGACGGCGTGCAGTACGTGAACGATTCCAAATGCACCACCATCGAGGCGCTCAAGGTGGCGCTTCGCGCCTTCGACAGGCCCGTGGTGCTGCTTGCCGGCGGCAAGTTCAAGGGCGGCGACGTGGAAGGCATGCGCCCGCTCATCAAGGAACACGTGCGCGCCGTGGCCCTCTACGGCGCCTCGCGCGAGCACTTCGAGCCCGCGTGGAAGGACGTGGTGCCCGTCACCTGGGACGAAACCATGGATCTCGCCCTTGCCCGCGCCCGCGGCATCGCTCAGAAAGGCGACGCCGTGCTGCTCGCTCCCGCCACTTCCAGCTACGATCAGTACAAGAACTACATCGAGCGCGGCAATCACTTCCGCGCCCTGGTGAACGCCATGCGGGAAGAGAAGGCATGAACCTGCGCAAGAAAAAACAACCCGCGCCCGAACAGACCCTGCCCCCCGGGCCGGTGGACTGGTGGCTGCTCGCCCTGCTGCTTCTGCTGCTGTGCGTGGGTCTTGTGGCCGTGCTTTCCGCAAGCGGCCCCATCAGTCAGCGCACCTACAACGAATCCTATCACTTCTTCCACCGTCAGCTCCAGACCATGCTTCTCGGCGGCGTGTTCGTGGCCCTCATCTGCTGGCTGCCGCGCTGGTTCATCAACAAGCTGCACTACTGGGGCATAGGCGTGGTGCTCGTGCTGCTCGCCCTCTGCCCCCTCATCGGCCCCAGAATCAACGGCGCTCAGCGCTGGCTCGACTTCCACTTCATGATGGTGCAGCCCATGGAATTCGCCCGTGTGGCGCTCGTCATGTATCTGGCCTACTTCATGAGCTCCAAGCAGGCCATGATCCGCGAATTCAGCCGCGGCCTGCTGCCGCCCACGCTCATCACCCTCATCATGTGCCTGCTGCTGCTCATGCAGCCCGACCTCGGCGGCACCATCATCATGCTGGCCATCCTCTTCTTCATGTGCCTCGGCGGCGGCACCAGAGGCGGCTATCTCGTCATGGTGCTCATTCTCGCCGCCGTGCTCGTCGTCGCCCTCATCATCGTGGAGCCCTACCGCTGGGCCCGATGGACCGCCTACCTCGAACCCTTCGCCAACGCCCGCGGCTCCGGCTATCAGATAGTCCAGAGCCTGCTTGCCTTAGGATCCGGCGGCATCTTCGGCGTGGGACTCGGCGGCAGCATTCAGAAAACCGTCTATCTGCCCGAAGCCCACAACGACTTCATCATGTCCGTCATCGGCGAAGAAACCGGATTCGTGGGCATCACCGTGGTCATGGTGCTGTTTGCGCTCTTCTTCTATCGCTGCTATCGTGTGGTGCTCGGTCAGAGAAATCTGCGCGACAGGCTCTCCGCCTACGGGCTCACGCTCATCATCGCGCTGAGCTTTCTGCTCAACATGGCCGTCATTCTCGGCAATGTTCCCCCCAAGGGCATTGCCATGCCCTTCATCAGCTACGGCGGCAGCAGCCTGCTCGCAAACATGATCTGCGCCGGTCTGCTGCTCAACTATTCGCGAACCGCTCGGGAGTAAGCATGGCTCTTCGCATCATCATCACCACCGGCGGCACGGGCGGTCACATCTTCCCCGCGCTCGCCGTCATCGAAGCGCTCAAAAAGCGCAGACCCGACGTCGAAGTTCTCTTCGTAGGCGGCGAATACGGCCCCGAACGCGATCTCGTGCAGCGCGCCGGCGTGCGCTTTGAAGGCCTGCCCGTGCGCGGCTTCATCGGCCGCGGCCTGAAGGCCGTTTCCGCCATGGCCGCCATGAGCCTCGGCGTTCTGCGCGCCATGGGCATAGTGCGCCGCTTCCACCCCGACGCCGTCATGGGCTTCGGCGGATACGCAGGCTTCGCCGCCGTGCTCGCCGCCCGTCTCATGCACCGCCCCTGCGCCCTGCACGAACAGAACGCCATCGCCGGCGCGGCCAACCGCATTCTCGGCAGACTCGTCGATCGCGTGTGCCTCTCCTGGGATCAGCCCGCCGTGGGCGCCAGCTTTCCCCACGAGGTCTGCGTGCTCACGGGCAATCCCATCCGCGGCGGCATCGCGGCCCTCGGCGGGGCCGAACGCGAAAGGCACGCCGCCCCGCGTCTTCTCGTCATGGGCGGCTCGCAGGGAGCCCGCGCCATCAACAACATGGTGATATCCATGCTGCCCGAGCTGCGAAAGGCGGGCATCGACCTTCTGCATCAGACCGGCGCGAACGAATACGACGACGTGCGCCGCCGCTACCTCGAAACGGGCATATCCGCCGAGGAAACCGACCGCATCGTTCACCCCTTCATTCACGACATGGCAAAGGCCTACGCCGAATGCGATCTCGCGCTCTGCCGCGCCGGAGCCACCAGCATGGCGGAACTTGCCGCCACGGGCACGCCCGCGGTGTTCATTCCCTTCCCCTTCGCCGCGCACGATCATCAGACCAGCAACGCCCGCGCCATGCAGGAAGCGGGCGGAGCCGTGCTGCTGCCCCAGAAGGACGCCGAAAAGCTCGCCGCGGAAGGCAAGCTCGCCCCCATGCTCATTGATCTGCTCAACGACGAAGCGCGTCTTGCCGCCATGCGCAAGGGCGCGCTCTCCCTGGCCCGCCCCGACGCCGCCGACGCCGTGGCCGCGCAACTTCTGGCCCTCGCGGGCGACACCTCCAAATAATCCGGGATATTCATGAACAACAAGATTCGCGCCATTCACATGATAGGCATAGGCGGCTCCGGCATGAGCGGCATCGCCGAAGTGCTCCTCAACCTCGGCTACAGCGTTCACGGCTCCGACCTTGCCAACAGCGCCACGGTGCAGCGTCTGCGCAGCCTCGGCGCGGTGATTCACCTCGGTCACGCCGCCGAAAACCTCGGCGACGCGCAGGTGGTGGTGCGCTCCTCCGCCGTTTCCGACTACAACCCCGAAGTGCAGGCCGCCCGCGAACGCGGCATTCCGGTGATACCCCGCGCGGAAATGCTCGCCGAACTCATGCGTCTGCGCACGGGCATCGCCGTGGCCGGAACCCACGGCAAGACCACCACGACCTCCCTCACCGCCGCCATCTTCGACGCCGCCGGTCTCGATCCCACGGTCATCATCGGCGGTCTGCTCAACGCCTACCGCTCCAACGGTCACCTCGGTCAGGGCGAATACCTCATCGCCGAATCCGACGAGTCCGACGGATCCTTTCTGTGCCTGTTCCCCATCATCAACGTGGTCACCAACGTGGATTACGACCACATCGATCACTACGGCACCCAGGACGCCATCGACGACGCCTTCGTCGCCTTCATGAACAAGGTGCCCTTCTACGGCATGAACGTCATCTGCGCCGACGATCCCGGCGTGCGCCGTCTCATTCCCCGCATCAAGCGCCCCTTCGTGACCTACGGCTTCGGACGCGACTGCCGCATCCGCGGCGAAATTCTCGAATGCGGCGCCGTGAACCGCTTCGACGTGTGGCTGCGCGGCCGCGACGGCGAAAAGAAGCTGCTTTCCGACGTCACCCTCGCCCAGCCAGGACGCCACAACATCCTGAACGCCCTTGCCGCCATCGGCGTGGCCCTTCAGGCCGGCATCGCGCCCGAAAAGTGCGTCGAAGGCCTGGCCGCCTTCTCCGGCGTGGGCCGCCGCTTCGAGCTCAAGGGCGAAAAGAACGGCATCACCGTCATCGACGACTACGGCCATCATCCCACGGAAATCCAGGCCACCATCCGCACCGCGCGTCAGGTATTCCCGGGCCGCCGCCTCGTCATGGTGTTCCAGCCGCACCGCTTCTCCCGCACGCAGGCCCTGTTCGGCGAATTCTGCCAGACCTTCGGCAACGTGGACAAGCTCTATCTCACCGAAATCTATCCCGCGAGCGAAGCGCCCATTCCCGGCGTGAACGGCGTGAACCTCGCGCTCGGCATCCGTCAGTTCTCCAAGACCGACGTGTGCTACAAGCCCAACTTCGACGAAGTGGTGGAAGCGCTCAAGACCGAACTTCGTCCCGGCGACGTGCTCATCACCCAGGGCGCGGGCAGCGTGACCACCGTGGGTCCCCGAGTGCTGGAGAACATGGCGTGAACATCATAGACAGACCTGCCCTCGCTCCGCTCACCACCCTGGGCATAGGCGGCCGCGCCCTTGCGGAAATACGCCTCGACACCCCGGAAGACTGCCTGCGCCTGCCCGATGCGCTTGCCGCCGTCGGGGGCTTTGTGCGCGTGCTCGGCGGCGGGAGCAATCTGCTTGTTCACGACGGCGATCTGCCGTTTACGGTGCTGCGTCCGCTCTTCGGGGCCAAGGGGCCCGCCGGGCGGCCCGCCGAACCTGAAATTCTCGGCGAAGAAGACGGCCCGGACGGCAGACGCGTACTCATCCGCGCGGGCTCCGGCATGCGGGTTCCGCATCTTCTCGCCTGGTGCGCGGCGCGCGATCTTGCGGGACTCGAAGGTCTGGTGGGCGTGCCCGGCCGCCTCGGCGGAGCCGTGGCCATGAACGCCGGAGCCTACGGGTGCAGCACCGCGCCGCTCATGCGCTCACTCGACGTGTTCACCCCGGAAAAAGGCCTGCACACGCTCTCTCCCGAAGGCTGGAAGGCCGCCTACCGGCACTTTTCCCTTGCGGAACCGTGCGCGTGGTACATGAGCGTGTCCGTCACGCTTTCCCTGCGCAGGGCGGAGCCCGGCAGCGTGCGCGCAACCATGAAGGAAAACTTTCTGCGCAAGAAAAGCGGTCAGCCCGTGCACGAGCACACGGCGGGCTGCGTGTTCCAGAACCCCGAAGGACAGTCCGCCGGACGACTGCTCGACGCGGCGGGCATGAAGGGCAGAAGGCGCGGAGCCATGTTCTTCTCGCCCATGCACGCCAACTTCCTCGCCCACGACATGAAGTGCGGCGTGCCCGGCCTCTGCGAGGACGCGCTTTTTCTCATCCGCGAGGCGCAGCGCGCCGTGCGTGAAAAATTCGGCGTGGAACTCGTCATGGAAGTCAAGGAGTGGTCGTCATGTCCCTGCTGAACGGCAATCACTCCCGCCGCAATTCCTATTCGCAGCGCAGAAAAAGCGTGGCGGAAACGCCTTCGCGCGCCAGAAAAT
>NZ_DBMAHT010000095.1:0-8104 GCF_057866825.1 Mailhella sp. | reverse complement strand
GTTCGGGGTGTTCAGTCCCGGCGATTCCTACAGCAAGCGCATGGGCGACCTGTTCATGCAGGAAGCCGCCGCCCGCGGCTACTCCGTGACCTCCGGCTCCTACACCGCCGGTCAAATGAACGCCTGGCCCAAGGAAGCCGGCGCCTTCGTGAAAACGCAGGTGGGCTCGCAGCGCGGCAGCATTCCCGTGGCCACCGCCGACTTTCAGGCCATCTTCCTGCCCGACAGCTGGAAAAACATGGACATGCTCGTCTCCAGCCTGCACTACAGCGGCGCGCAGAACCGTCTCATGATGGGAACCTCCATCTGGGAACAGAGCCTCGGACCCACCAGCCGCAACAACGCCGCCACCTTCGCCCTCACCATCTTCCCCGGCGTGTGGAACGACAGACTTTCCGGCCCCGGCGTGAGCGCCTTCCGCAACGCCATGGCCGCCAAAAATCAGCGCACCGACGACTGGTCCGCCCTGGGCTTCGACTTCGTGCGCTTCGCCGCGGCCCTCAATCTGCAGCCCGGCTGGACTCCCGCTCAGCTCAACCGCGCCCTGGCCTCCGCGCCTTCCCTGGACTGGGCTTCCGCGCCCATGCGCTGGGACGCTTCGGGCAAGGCCAGCCGTCAGCTGTTCCTGTTCCAGCCTGCGTCCACCGGACACATTCCGGCCGACATGCAGACGATCAGAGACCGCCTCGCTTCCGGCGACCTCTCCGTTTCCGAACCCGCCGCGCCCGCTGCTCCTCAGCGGCCCGTGAGCTTCGATCAGCTCGTGGATTCCCTCAGCAAGTAACCATGTTCCGCGCAACGCCAAAATCGCTGTGCGGAACTTCCCCGCGCGAAACACTCAGCGCCCCCGACGCCGACGTCAACGCGCCAGTTTCGACAGAACAAACCACCCTGTAAAAGAGAAAAAACAGCATGTCTCTCGACAAAAACGACTTTCTGCACCTGTGCCGCCTCTCCCGGCTGGCCCCGGATCCCGCCGCGCAGGAGGAAATGGCGCAGCAGTGCTCCAGCATTCTTGCCTACATGGACAAACTTTCCGAACTCGACACCACCGGCGTGGAACCTTTGTATTCGCCCGTGATTCATGAATGCGCCTTCCGCGACGACGTTGCCGTGCGCCGCTGCGACCGCGCCGACATTCTCGCCGGAGCCCCCGCCACCGACGGCGCGTTCTTCATTGTTCCCCGTATCGTGGAGGGAAAATAAATGGCCGAACTGTTTGAACTCTCCCTCTGCGAGGCCCGCGACGCCGTGCGCCGCGGCGAAACCAGCGCGGAAGAACTCACCGCCGCCTGCCTCAAGCGCATCAACGAAACCGAGCCCAGAATCAACGCCCTGCTCGCCCGCCGCGACGAAGAGGCCCTGGAACAGGCCCGCGACATGGACAAAAATCGCCCGGCCGACCTCTCCGACAAGCCTCTCTGGGGCGTGCCCATGACCGTGAAGGACGCCATTACCCTCAAGGGCCTCCCCACCACCGCCGCCTCGAAAATTCTGGAAGGATTCCTCTCCCCCTACGACGCTCTCGTGGTCGAACGCCTGAAACAGGCCGGAGCCGTCATTCTCGGCAAGAACAACATGGATGAATTCGCCATGGGTTCCACCACCGAACACTCCGCCTACAAGACCACCGCCAATCCCTGGGATGTTTCCTGCGTGCCCGGCGGCTCCAGCGGCGGTTCCGCCGCCAGCGTGTCCGCCTGCCAGTGCTTCGCCTCCCTGGGCTCGGATACCGGCGGCTCCATCCGTCAGCCCGCCTCCCTGTGCGGCTGCGTCGGCATCAAGCCCACCTACGGACGCGTGTCCCGCTACGGACTGCTCGCCTACGCTTCCTCCTTCGATCAGGTGGGCCCGCTCGCCCGCACCGTGGAAGACGCCGCCGCCGTGCTCCAGGTCATTGCCGGTCACGACGAACGCGACAGCACTTCCTCCCCCGTGCCCGTGCCCGACTACCACGCCGCCATGACCAGCCAGAACGACCTCTCCGGCCTCACCCTCGGCATGCCCCGCGAGTTCTTCGGACACAAGGGCCTCGACGAAGGAGTGGCCGCCGCCTGCAACAAGGCCGTGGAAACCGCGAAGGAACTCGGCGCCAAGGTGGTGGAAGTCTCCCTGCCCCACACGGAATACTCCATCGCCAGCTACTACATTCTCGCCGCCGCCGAAGCCAGCTCCAACCTCGCCCGCTACGACGGCGTGCGCTACGGACACCGCACCGCCAATCCCAAAAACCTCGAAGACATGTACACGAGCTCCCGCACCGAAGGCTTCGGCCCCGAAGTGCAGCGCCGTATCCTGCTCGGCTCCTACGTGCTCTCCGCCGGCTACTACGACGCATACTACCGCAAGGCCGCTCAGGTGCGCCGACTCATCCGGCAGGACTACCTCGACGCCCTCAATGCCTGCGACATGCTCCTCGCCCCCGTCTCCCCCGTCCCCGCCTGGCAGATGGGCCACATGTCCGACGACCCGCTCCAGATGTACTTCATGGACATCTTTACCCTGTCCCTCAACCTCGCCGGCCTCCCCGGCCTCTCCATCCCCGTCGGTAAAAGCGGTCACCTCCCCGTCGGCATCCAGCTCATGGGCCGCGCCTTCGACGAAGGCCGACTCTTCCTCGCCGGCGACAAGCTCACCCGCGCCCTCGGCACCCATAACCAGCACGCCCCTGTGTAAAGGCAGAAAAGGCGGAAAGGCAGAAAAGACAAGAAAGACAGGAAAGGCATCGGGGGAGATAATCTCCCCCGAACCCCCATAATTTGCGGGACGAACCCTCGCGGGTCCGTCCCGCAGCATTTTTGGGTGTGCGGAAGCGCTTCCCCCGTCTTTCTGTCTGATCTTTTGCCTTCTTCTGCTCCGTTCCTCTTTCTGTCCGCGTTCCTCTCTGCGTTGCCACACGCGCCGATTTCCCCGCTTTCAACATTTGAAACGCACTGCCTTCGACACGTTCGGCCGGGTCCCGCAGCACAAGACACGCTGTACGGTCTGCGTGACTTGAACGACGGCGGCTGCGTTTAACGCCGGAAATGAATTCCGGCTACTTGCTGCCGTCGGCGCGACTGCCTGAAGGCAGATCGCGACCCCCGAGCGTTGAGAAAACATTTTCCGGTCGGCATGGACGGCTCTCGACGTTTTCTCCCCCCAAAAAAAACATCTGGAAATCTCTTCCTTTGACACGACTGTCCGGCGAAGACGGACAGGAGTCGGCCACCGCAGGTGGGTCCGTGAGGACACACCTGCACTGCGTCCGCGGCCCGAACAGCGCCTGCCAATCACTCCGCCCTCTGCGGACATGACTTTCTGCCCAGCCGCAGCCATAAGCAACGCGCTCTGCCTGCACACTCCCGCCCCGCCGAGGGCGAAGCCGTCGGCGGAATCAGGGGGGCGCGGGGGGAATTATTTCCCCCGCATGCCTTTCCTGCCTTTCCCGCCTTTCCGGGGCGGGGAATGGAAAGGGCCTTGACAGGGCGTGGGGTTTCCACGAAAACGCTTGTTATGTTTCAGGTACGGACGGAGGGATTCGTCCGGCGAATTCTCCCGGAAGGGAGGGGGCGGGGAAGGCAACCATGAGCGGAAAAGCGTCTTCTCCGTTCATGAGTTTTGCTTTCCGCGCATGATATGAACAGCTTCAAGCCCTATGCGGCCATGCCTTTTTATCCCGGCCCTGTTTCCGTTCATCCCGATGTTGCCCGCGCGCTTTCGCGCGACTATGCGCCGCCGCGCATGGGCACGGAATATCTTGAACTTTACAAGTCGGTACGCGTGCGGCTTCAGAAAGTGCTCGGCACGAAGGAAGACGTGCTCATGGGCACGGGCGAAGGCATGCTTGTGTTGTGGGGCGCGCTCAAGAGCTTGCTGAAGCCCGGCGACACGGTGCTTACGGTGGGCACAGGCGTTTTCGGCGACGGCTTTGCCGACATGGCCGAAGTGATCGGCTGCAAGGCCGTGCGTATTTCCGAGCCCTACGACAAGACCATTTCCGCTTCCACGCTGGAAAAGGTGAAGGACGCCGTCAAGGAGCATCATCCGGTGCTCATGACCGCCGTTCACTGCGAGACGCCTTCCGGCACGCTGAATCCGCTGGAAGAGCTCGGCCGTCTGAAGAAGGATCTCGGCGTTCCCTTCCTGGTGGTGGACACCGTGGCCAGCGCGGGCGGCGCGCCCGTACATGCCGACGCATGGAACGCCGACTGCGTGCTCGGCGGCTCGCAGAAGTGCCTGGCATGCCCGCCCGACATGAGCTTCATGAGCGTGAGCGAGGCCGCGTGGGAGCGCGTGCGCGAAGTGAACTACACCGGCTACGACGCCATTCGTCCTTTCGATCACGCCATCGAAGACCCCATGCGCTTCCCCTACACGCCCAACTGGTGGGGCGTGGCCGCGCTGGACGCTTCGCTTTCCGCTCTGGAAAAGGAAGGTCTCGAAAACGTGTTCGCCCGTCATGAAGCGGTGGCCCGTCAGTGCCGCGAAGGCGTGCAGGCTCTCGGACTCTCGCTGTGGCCCGCAAAAGACGCCGTGAATTCCCCCACCGTGACCGCCATCCGCGTGCCCGAAGGCTGGGCCTGGAACGACTGGCGCGTCGCCCTGGCCGAACGCGGTCTGTACGTGGGCGGAAGCCTCGGCCCGCTCGCCGGCAAGGTGTTCCGCATGGGGCACATGGGAACCCAGGCCAACGCCGAAGCCATGACCTCGGCCCTCGCCGTCATGAAAGATGTTCTCTCAAAATAACAAAGGATCAGATGCATGAGCTACACCAAGGAAGACGTGCGCCGCTATCACGGCCTGCCCCGTCCCGGCAAAATTGAAGTGATGCCCAGCAAGAAGGCCACCACTCAGGACGACCTCACCCTCGCCTACAGCCCCGGCGTGGCCGAAGCCTGCCGCGACATCGTGGCCGACGAAGCCGCAGCCGCCAAGCTCACCGGCCGCAGCAACCTCGTGGCCGTGGTCACCAACGGCACCGCGGTGCTCGGCCTCGGCAACATCGGACCTCTCGCAGGCAAGCCCGTCATGGAAGGCAAAAGCATGCTCTTCAAGCTCTTTGCCGACGTGGACGCCTTCGACATCGAACTCGACTGCTCCGATCCCGATCGCCTCATCGACATCGTGAAGGCCCTCGAACCCACCTTCGGCGGCATCAACCTCGAAGACATCCGCGGGCCGGAATGCTTCTACATCGAGGAAGAGCTGAAAAAATCCATGAACATTCCCGTGTTCCACGACGATCAGCACGGCACGGCGGTCATCACCGGCGCGGCGCTCATGAACGCTTCGCGCATCACGGGCCGCGACATCGCCGACATGAAAATCGTCGTCATGGGCGCGGGAGCCGCCGGCATGGCCTGCGCCCGCTTCTACGCCTCCATGGGCGTGAAGAAGGAAAACATCTCCATGTTCGACATCAAGGGGCTCATCCACACGGGCCGCACCGACCTGTCCGACGTGCAGATGACCTTCGCCCAGAAGGAACCCGCCCCCGGCGCGTCCATTGCCGACACCCTCTACGCCGCCATGGAAGGCGCCAACCTCTTCCTCGGCCTCTCCGGCCCGGGCACCCTCAAGCCCGACATGCTGAAGGGCATGGCCGAAAATCCCGTGATCTTCGCCTGCGCCAATCCCGTGCCGGAAATCAGCTATGAAGAGGCCAAGGCCGTGCGTCCCGACGCCATCATGGGCACGGGCCGTTCCGACTATCCCAATCAGGTGAACAACGTGTCCGGCTTCCCATTCATCTTCCGCGGCGCGCTCGACGTGCGCGCAAGCAAGATCAACGAAGAAATGAAAATCGCCGCCGCCCGCGCTCTTGCCGATCTCGCCCTCGAACCCGTGCCCGAAGACGTGCGCGCCGCCTATCACGGCCGCGACTTCACCTTCGGCCCGGAATACATCATTCCCATGCCGCTTGATCCGCGCATCATCGAATGGGTGGCCCCGGCCGTGGCCAAGGCCGCCGTGGACAGCGGCGTGGCCCGCGGCAGCATGGAAGACATCGGCGGCAGCGTGGAAGCCTACCGCGTCATGCTGCGCGAACGCATGAACAAGGCCAAGGCCCGCATGGCTTCCTACTGGGAAAGCTACAACAAATAACTCGGACGGGGCGGGAACGTCCCGCTTCTCGTGAACCGGGGCGCGTCCGTCATGGGCGCGCCCTTTTTACTGCACGGAGCTTTCATGATCATACGCCTCATAGAACACCACAAAAAACGGTTTCTTCCCCTGCTTCTGGAAGCCGACGAACAGGAAAACATGATAGAGCGCTACCTTGAGCGCGGCGAGCTCTTCGTGGCCTTCGACGAAAAGGATGAAGCCGCGGCCGCGGCCGTGGTCACGAAGGAAGACGACGGTCTGTACGAGCTCAAGAACATCGCCGTCGCCCCGGAACTGCGGAGGCAGGGCCTCGGCCGCGACATGATCGCTTTTCTTTTGAACCGCTACCGCGGCAAAGGCATGCTGCAGGTGGGCACCGGGGAAAGCGAGGCCACGCTCGGCTTCTACAAAGCCTGCGGCTTCACCTTCTCCCATGTGGAAAAGGACTTCTTCGTAAAGAACTACGATCGTCCCATCGTGGAAGACGGCAAGGTGCTCCGCGACATGATATACCTCCGGCAGAACCTTCCGGCCTGAGCACGCGCCCTTCCCCGTCTGCCGCTTCAGCAGGCAGCCGCGGTCGCCTGCGTTTCGGCGGGGCGGAACTCTGCATTGCCTGCGGGCGGATCACCTGCTTTTCCGCAGGCAGGGCGTCTGCTTTTCTGACGGCGGATGGTCTGCGTTTTCCGCTGACGCTTTGTCTGCGTTTCCTGCCGAGGGAGCGCCCGCGTTTTCCGCTCGCGGCTCGTCTTGCGGAGAGATGCCGTCATTCTTCGAGGCTTTTCACGCTCTCCCACGACAGATTGAAGGAACGCAGATACTTGTTGAGTCTCGCGGTATCGTCGGCGCTGGTCTTTCGGAGTCTTGAGCTGGCAAAGAGCAGGCGTCCGGCTTCGGAGCGTCGATTGCAGGAAAGGCAGACTTCGAGCACCTTTTCAAGCTGCACCTTGTCGAAAAGGTCGAGCTCCCGGTCTATGAGATGGGAGGCCCGCGCAATGAGCGGGAATTCCACGCCTTCTATTTTTTCCATCCGCCGCCGCCAGAGGGAACGCAGATAGGCTATTTCCTTTTCCACGGTCTCCTTCGTTATGATGCCCTGAAAGGCGTAGGTGTGCATGCGCTCCAGACTGCTCGACAGCGTGCGGAAGTTGCCCGGCCACGCGGCTTCCGGCGAGCGGGCGAAATCGAGATAGAGCTCACGCGCCTCGGGAAGAAAGTCCGCAAATATGCCGCGCTGTTCCGAAAGCCGCTTGAGTTCGTAGTCGATGTTCGACTCGATATCTTCCGGCCTCTCCCGAAGGCTCGGCAGACGGAAATACCACAGGTTGATGCGCGCAAAAAGGTCGGTGCGGAACTTGCCGTTGCGGGCGTCGTTGAACAGATCCCGATTGGTCGCCGTGATGAGCTGAAAATTGCTGAACACCGGCTTGTCCGAACCGAAGGGGAAAAACCTCTTTTCCTCCACGGCCTTGAGCAGCAGCGCCTGCACGTCGGGGCCGAGTTCTCCCACTTCGTCGAGGAAAAGAATGCCCGAATGCGCCATGGCCAGCATGCCCTTGCGCTCGGACGTCGCGCCCGTGAAGGCTCCGCGCACGTGCCCGAACAGCGCCGACATGGCCGAATCGCCGCGAAAGGAGGCGCAGTTCACTTCCACCAGCGGCCCGGTGACCATGCCGGTCTGGAGCCGGAGCTCGTAAATGCGCCGCGCCATGATGGTCTTGCCCGTGCCCGTGGCCCCGGAAAGCAGAATGGGCGCCGTGGAGTGACGCGCCACGTGTTCGATATCCTTCACCAGCTGGTTGAACACCGGATTCTTCGTGCGGATGCCCCCGCGGATGATGTCCTGCGACTGCTTGCGCTGTTCGATGTCGCCTATCTTGGATATCCAGTTGTTGATGGCGTTGTCGTAAATCTGAATGGTCGAATGGATGCGTCCGAAACGATCCTTGGAACTGCGCAGCTGAATGATGCGGCAACGTATGCGCTTGATGTTCACCAGCATCATGATCATGAACGA
>NZ_DBMAHT010000094.1:0-8249 GCF_057866825.1 Mailhella sp. | reverse complement strand
CCCCGCCATGGAAAAAACGCCGGGCACCGACGCGCTGGCCGCCGTCTATGACGAAGCCTCGCGCGAACTGGGCTACGGGCCGGTTTCCTTCGTCTCCACGGGCGGCTGTTCCGACAGCGCCTTCGTCACGCAGACGGGCGTTCCCACGCTGTGCGCTCTGGGCATAGGCGGGGCCAACGCCCATACAAAGGAGGAATACGCCCTGCTCTCCTCCCTGGTGCCCCAGTGCAAAAAGCTCGTTGCCGCCATTCTCTCCCTGCCGGACGACAACGCGTAACCTTTTCCGCCGACAACCGACGATCCCGCCATGAACACTTCCGCAAAAAAATTTCAGTTTCCCAACTCGCTGGTCATCGTTTTTGCCATGATGATCCTCGCCGCCGTGCTGACCCACGTCATTCCCGCGGGGCAATACGATCTCATTGCAGGCACAAAGCTCCTTGATCCGGCCACCTATCACGCCATTCCCCAGCAGGGCGTTTCTCCCTGGGGCCTGGTGGACGCCGTATTCGCCGGCATGGTCAAGGCCGGTCCCATCATCGTGTTCACCTTTCTCGTGGGAGGCTACTTTCAGGTGCTCATCGCCAGCAACTCCGTGGACGCCTTCATAAGCTGGCTGGTCGGAAGGCTGGGAACCCGCTCCTTCCTCATTCTGCCCGCCGTCATCGTCATCATGAGCATTCTCGGGGCCTCCGGCGTCATGGCCAATCCCGTCGTGGCCACCATTCCCATCGGCGTCATTCTTGCCCGCAGGCTCGGCGCCGACAACATCACGGGCGTGGCCATCATGTTCCTTGCAGCCTACGGCGGCTACGCCACCAGCCCCGTGTGCGCCATGACCGTGCAGATCGCCCAGCAGATCGCCGGTCTGCCCATGCTCTCGGGATTCGGCTTCCGCAGCGTCGTGTGGCTGGTCTTTCTGCTGCCCACCATGCTGTTCATCGTACGCTACGCCCGCAGAATCGGCCGCGCGCCTCATGAAGAACCGGCTTCCGCCGCACCCGAAGCGCCCCGAAGCGACACTCCAGCATTCAACGGCCGTCACGCGCTCGCCCTGCTCGGTCTCATGGCGGGACTAGGCATCTATGTATGGGGCTCCCTCTCCTGGCACTGGGGCATGAACTACATGGCGGGCATCATGATGCTCGTGGCCATGTTCTGCGCCCTCGTCACCGGCATGGGCATGAACGGCTTTGTCGCCGGATTCCTTCAGGGAGCCCGGCAGATGACCTTTTCCGCCATGCTCATCGGCCTTGCCACCGGCATTTCCGTCGTGCTGAGCGAAGGGTATATCCTCCACTCCATCATCTACGGCATGGCCGTCGCGCTGAACAGCCTGCACAGCGTGCTCGTGGCTCCGGTCATGTTCATCTTCAACCTTCTCTTCAACTTTTTCGTTCCCTCGGGATCGGGTCAGGCCGCCGTGGTCATGCCCATCATGGCTCCGCTTTCCGACGTCGTGGACATTTCCCGTCAGACCGCCGTGCTGGCCTTCCAGCTCGGCGACGGGCTCTCGAACGTCATCTTTCCCACCAACGGCACCATGATGGCCAGCATCGCCATGGCGGGCCTCGATTACCGCAGGTGGGCGGGATGGGTTCTGCCGCTCTTTCTTCTGTGGACGCTCATGGCCATTATCGTCATGGTCATCGCCGTGGCAACGGGACTCTGAACAGACTTCGGCAATCCTGCCGATCTTCGTCCGACGTTTTGTCGCCCCCTTGTTCTTTACAAGCTCCGCCTTCCGGAGCAGATTGACCGCGGACTGCGCCCGACCTCCAAAGCTTGAGGCCCCGCCCTGTTCCGGCAAGGCGCATTCCGCCCGCGGGCAGCCCGACCCTTTCACCGCATCCCCTACGTTCCATGTTCCGGCTTCAGAAACAACATATCGACATCCGCCTGCTCCTGAGACTGACCCTGCCCATCTTTCTGGAACTCGTGCTGCAGCTTCTCGTGGGCAACGTGGACAAAATCATGGTCGGCAACGACTACAGCGCCACGGCCATCAATCAGGCCAACACCATTCTCGACATGCTGGCCGTCAGCCTGTCCGTGCTCTCCGCGGCGTCCCTCATCCTCATCAGCCAATACAAGGGCGCGCACAACAAGGAAAAGGAACAGCAGGTCTATGTGCTTTCCTTCTACTTCAATCTGACCGTCAGCCTCTCCATCGGCGTGCTGCTCGCCGTGCTCGCCCGACCCGTGCTTTCCGCCATCCACGTTCAGCCGGAAATCATGGACGAGGCGGTCATCTATCTGCGCATCACGGGAAGCGGCCTCTTCCTTCAGGCCGTCATGCTGTCGCTGAGCGCCTATCTGCGCAGCAACACCTACATGAAGCAGTGCCTTTTCGTGGCCTTTCTCTTCAACATCATCAACATCAGCGGCAACGCCCTCTTTCTCTGGGGGTTCGGCATGCAGGGCGCCGTGGCCGTCGCCATTCCCTCCGTGATCTCCCGCCTCATGGGCGCCCTCATCCTTTTTTATGAGGTCAGAAAATATCTGCGCCTCAACCTCTCCATAACGCAGCTCTTCCGCTGCCGCCGCTCGGAACTGCTGAAAATACTCAAAATCGGCCTTCCCTCCTGCGGAGAGTCCATTTCCTATTCCTTCAGTCAAATCGTCATTCTGGCCATCATCAACACGTTCAGCACCATGGAAGCCGTGGTGAAAACCTACGCCACCATGCTCGCCATGTGCTCGTACCTGTTCACTTCGGCCATTTCCCAGGCCATGCAGATTCTGCTCGGCCGGGCGCTCGGCGCTAAACGCCATCAGGAAGCCGAAGAACTCGTGGTCTGGGTCACCGTGGTCTCCTGCGCGGCGTCCATCACCATTTCCGTCGCCATCGCGCTGTTTGCGAATACCATTTTCGGCCTGCTGACCGACAATCCCGACGTCATCAGCCTCTGCCGCACCGTCATGCTCATCGACATTGCGCTGGAAATCGGACGCGCCATCAACATCGTCATGGTACGCGCCCTGCAGACCTGCGGCGACGTACTTTTTCCCACCACGCTGGCCATCATTTTCTGCTGGGCCGTGGCCGTTTGCGGTTCATGGCTTCTCGGCAGTGTTCTGGGGCTCGGCATCATCGGCGTATGGGTGGCCATGAGCGCCGACGAACTGTGCAGAGCCGGTATATTCATCGTCCGTTTCCGCCGCGGAAACTGGAAAAAACTTTCCCTTGTCGACGAGAAGAGCTGACCGGCTTTTCCCGCCCCGGAGTGTCCCATGAAAACATTGCATGAAAGACTCGTCTATCTCTACCTCTTCCTCACCTTCTTTCTGTGGGGCAGTCTCTACGTCGTGAGCAAATACGTGCTCGACAAGGTGCCGCCCTTCACGGTTTCCCTCGTGCGGTACGCCATTTCCTTCCTGCTGCTCCTCGTGCTCATACGCATAAAGAAATTCCGGCCCGTTGAGCGTCAGGACTACAAATACATCTTCATGATCGGTTTCTTCGGCTACTTCGTGGCTCTGGTGCTCCAGCTGCTGGGCACCAAGTTTTCCAACGCCTCCTTCGCCGCGCTCGTCAATTCGCTGAACCCCATCGTCATCATGATCATGGCGGCCATCTTCCTGCATGAGCGCCTCACCATCCAGAAGGTCATCGGCCTTGCTCTCGGCATCGTCGGCGTGTACTTCATCATCGGCGGCGTTCACGGCAGCGACATGATGACGGGCATCATCCTTTCCCTCATTTCCGTGCTTCTGTGGTCGTACGTGTCCATCATCATCCGCAAGATCGGACACAAGTATCATCCGCTCATCATCACCGCCTGGAGCATGGGCGTCGCCCTCGTGTTCACGCTGCCCGCCTCCGCCGTGGAACTCATGCACACGCCCGCCGTCTGGGACGCCGGAGTCGTGGCTTCGCTGCTGTACATGGCCGTCATGTGCACCTGCGTCGCCCATCTGCTCTGGAATGAAAGCCTGTCCCTCATAGAAGCCGGAACCTGCTCCGCCTTCTATCCGGTTCAGCCGCTCACGGCCACCATTCTCGGCATTCTCTTCCTGGGCGAAGCCGTGTCCCTCTCCTTCTGGATAGGCACCGCCCTCATCCTCATGGGCGTCATGCTCTGCCTCATCCACTTCAGCAAGGCTCCCGCCGCCTGTCAGACCAGCTGCTGCTCTTCCCGCGAGCGCTAACGGCAACATATCGCTTTCACGAATCGATCCGGCGACGGAACATCTCCGCCGCCGAATCTCGTTTAACCGCCGGAAACCGGGACCGCCACGCATCGAACATCATCCCTGCAACTCCAAACGGCTGCATGCCCCTCTGCCTGCGGCGGGAGTCCGAAACACAGGCTCGCCATCGTTGACGCAGATCGACGCGCTTTTCCGCCGCGCCACGCGTTCCCGCCCTTTGCCGTTCCCGGATCCTTTTTCAAGGCAGATTGCCGACCTTCGCGCCGGGTGAGGCGTCTTTGTCAAGCCGCTGCCCTTCCCCTCCACATTCGACTCGCCGGTCGGAAGTTCTCCGGGCATGAAAAAAGCGCCCCGGTCGGCAAGGACGCGAGGCGCTTTTCATCATGCTGTCAACGGAAATCAGCAGGCGGATTTCTTTACTGCAAGCTCCAGAATCTTGAGCGTCATCTCAAGAGACTTGCACAGAGACGGAACGGGCAGAAATTCCGCATTGGAATGGAAGTTCAGCCCGCCGGTGAAATAGTTGGGGGTCACAAGGCCCTTGGCGGACAGGGCGGAACCGTCGGTGCCGCCGCGCATGGCGATGGTCTTCGGCTCCACTCCGATCTCGTGCGCGGCTTCGTACATGAGGTCGATGGGCGCTCTGTCTTCGCCGAGCGATTCCACAATGTTGCCGTACACGTCCGTAAACGTCACGTTGATCTTGGCTCTCTTGTGGCGGATGCGCGTGAAGTCCACCACGTCCTGCACGTACTTCTTGCGGGCTTCGTAGCACTTCTTGTCGAAGTCACGAATGTTCATGTGCAGGGTGCAGCGGCTGCTGTTGGATTCCATGCCGGTAAACCACCAGTACCCTTCCTTGCCGTCGGTGTGCTCGGGCGTCTGCTTGCGGTCGAAGCAGTTGATGATGTCGGTGGCCACGAGCAGCGGATTGACAAGAACACCCTTGGCGGACATGGGATGTGCCGTCACGCCCTCAATCTCAAAGAGCACGCTGCCGGCATTGAACGTTTCATACACGAGTTCGCCCACCGCGCAGCAGTCGATGGTGTAGGCGAAATCGACCTTGAACTTGTTCAGATCCATCAGCTTGGAGCCGCAAAGGCCGATCTCTTCATCGGGCACGAAGGCCACGCGGATTTCCCCGTGCGGTCTGTCGCCGGAAGAGAGCACATGCAGCATGGTCATCACGTTGGCGATGGCGGCCTTGTTGTCCGCGCCGAGCACGCTGGTGCCGTCGGTAAATATGATGTCCTGTCCTGCGTAGTTCGCGAGTTCGGGATGCTCGGCAAGACGCAGCCAGATATCCTTTTCGGCGTTCAGGCAGACGTCTCCGCCCTCATAGTGCAGCATCTGGGGATGCACTTCGGGCGAAAGCGAGACGGGCACGGTGTCGAGATGAGCGACAAAGCCCACGGCCGGAGCGCCGGACACGTTGCCCGGCAGTTTGGCGGTCAGTATGGAATGTTCGTCGATATCAATGTCTTCGAGGCCCATGACCTGAAGTTCGCCTGCCAGAAGACGGGCCAGTTCCCGCTGTCCTTCCGTGCTAGGGACGACGCCCGCGGCAGGATTGCTTTCGGAAGGAACGGCGACATAACGCAAAAAGCGTTCCGTCAGTTCGTCGGCGTATTCATGTTTCATGACTTTTGCCTTCTTGATGCATAAGAGTTTACTTGACGGGAGGATACACATAACCGCTGTCAAAGCCCAGCGGAATGCCTATCATCCAGTACATGTACAGCACGAAAGTGAGCACCACGAGCAGCGCCACCGTATAGGGGAGCATCATGGAGCAGAGCGTGCCCACGCCCGTGGCCTTGGCGTACTTCTGGCAGTACATGATGAGCAGCGGATAGAACGGGAACAGCGGCGTGGACACGTTCACGGCGGAGTCGCTCACGCGGAACGCGGCCTGGGTGAGTTCGGGAGAAATGCCCAGCATCATGAGCATGGGCACGAAAATGGTGGACAGAATGGCCCACTTCGACGTGGCCGACGTGATGAGGATGTTCAGCATGCCGGTCAGCAGAATGATGCCGAACAGCGTCATGCCCGAGGGCAGGCCCATGTTCTTCAGGAACTCCGCGCCGGCGATGGCGAGCAGCGTGCCGATGTTGGACTTGCCGAACACATACAGGAACTGCGCGGCAAAGAACGCGAACACGATGAAGGAAAGGAGCATGGTCAGCACGTGTTCCATGGACTTGATGACGTCCGTGCTGTTCTTGAACGAGCCGGAAGCATAGCCGTACACCAGACCGGGCACGGCGAAGAACAGGAACAGCAGGGGAACAATGGCCTGCATGGCGGGAGCCTTGGGACTGGTCAGGCTGCCGTCGGGAGCGCGGAACAGGGAATGTTCCGGCCAGCACATGGCGAAGAACAGCAGAATGAAGGCCAGCCAGGTGAGGCAGGCGCGACGGAAGGCGCGCTGTTCCTCGGGGCTGATGGGATTCAGCTGCAGATCAGGATCGTTTTCCAGACCGCTGTCGAGGGGCATGGTCATGCGCAGACGGGGCTCGACGATCTTGTCCGTGACATACCAGCACGCGTCGATGACGAAGAACGTGCCGCCCAAAGCGAAGAAGTAGTTGCACAGCACGTTGACGGAATACGTCGGATCCAGTGTCTGCGCGGCCGCCTGCGTGAAGCTCTGCATGACGGGGTCGATGATGGAAGGCGTATAGCTTGCCGTGAAGCCGCCGGCCAGACCGGCGAAGGAGCAGGCGATGCCCGCCAGAGGATGACGTCCGCAGGAGTAGAAAATAAGCGCGGAAACCGGCATGAGCACCACATAGGCCGAGTCGGACACGATGTGGCAGAGAATGGAGACGACGATGACGGCGGGAGTGAGGATCTTTCGCGGAATGATGCTCAGCAGCTTTTTAAGCAGCACGTGAATGAATCCGCTGCCTTCGGCAATGCCTATGCCCATGGTGGCCACGATGGTCATGCCGAGCGGCGGGAAGTTCATGAAGTTCTTGACCGAGGAAACCACAAGATCCAGCAGATTCTTCGGGCTGAGCATGTTGAGGACGCGAATGGTTTCTCCCGTGCTCGGATGCTTGTAGTCAAACGAAACGAACGACAGGAGGAAGGACAAAATAATGGCTATCACCAGGGCATAGATGAAAAGCATGGTGATGTGCGGCAGTTTGTTGCCTGCGGCTTCCACGGCGTTGAGGAAGCGGTTCATAGCCCCGACGGGCTGTTGGGGTTTCGACATATGCACTCCTTGGACGATAAAATTCCGGCATACGATTCTACGCATGCCGGGTATTACAGCGTCAACAAGGTATTTTGCCCATTTTCACTCCGCTAGGCAAGTAAATCTCCCATCAAAATTAATAAAAATTGTCCGGACGTTGTGACGCACTCCACAGCAGCGTCAACGCAGCTGCGGCGCGCACGTTGCAGAGTATTTTGTGTAATCTTTCACCATGCCCGAAACAGCACTTTTTTACCAACTCATTGTGCTTACTATGTATTTTCATGAATAATGCCGATCAGGCACAGCGTTCACCGGCGGACATGCTTATAAAAAGTCTGCAAAAAAATAAAGATACAGTCAAAAAAAGAAAAGCTCGACAGCAATCGTATCGGTCCCTATCCGGGCGTGTTCGCCGTCACAGATCGGCTGCATCGAAGCTCTCGGGAATCGCGTTCCGACTGCCGGGGACAGCGTGCCCGGCAATGCCGGTGACTGTCTGCCGAAAATCCCCGTCTCTCCGACGCTGCGGCTTTTTTGAGCAGCTGGGCAGTGCGACCGAATCGCTTCGGACGTCGTGGAAAATGCCCCAAAACATTTTTCGAGAGACGTCTCTCCCCCCTCTTTCTTGCAGGCGGGACTGGCTTTTCCGCAGCCACCGGGGCTGGCGAACAAGAGAGCGCAGGAAAAGACAAGCCAGGAACGACGCGTCCGCGGGAGAGAGTCTGACGCACGGACTGCCTGCGGTGTTTCTGCGGAAGGAGCTATGCGCCCGCGGGAGCGAGGAACGAGATGACTCTGAGAGTCCCCTGCGGCACGCAAAAAGACGGCACGGTGGGAAGAGAGGCCTGGGCGGAAAAAATTTAACAGAAAAGGGAGCCGT
>NZ_DBMAHT010000093.1:0-8263 GCF_057866825.1 Mailhella sp. | reverse complement strand
ATTCCGTCCGGACAGCATGGAACTTAGAAAGGTATTGTTGCGGCAGTATATCCCGGATGTTAACTTTTTGTTTCAGTTCAACATGGCGGCAATTCACGATATTTTTATCAGAATGTAACATTGGCTTCATACTGGAAGGCTACATACATTCCAAACCGAAAGGGGAACATTGTGGACAACAAAAAGCCGGTCATACTGGTGGTAGAGGATGACGACGACATCCGTGAACTGGTGGCCTTTTCTCTGGAAGAGGAAGGTTATCATGTGGAACAGGCCGCAGACGGTCTTCGCGGTCAGGAAATGGCGGAAACGCTCAGGCCCGACCTCATCATTCTTGATCTCATGCTGCCTGGGCGTGACGGTCTTTCCGTATGCAGGGAGCTGAACAAGCACGCCGCGGAAAGCATGCCGTGCCCCATACTCATGCTGACGGCGCGCGGCGAGGAAATGGACCGCATCATAGGCTTCGAGTACGGAGCCGACGATTATGTGGTTAAGCCCTTCAATATCCGTGAGCTCATGCTGCGCGTGCGGGCCATTCTGCGCCGCCGCAGCATGGACACGGGCAAGCGCGTCATCACGAGGCACGGCGTGAGTCTCGATCAGCAGGGGCGGCGGGTTTCCATAGACGGTCGCACCCTGGAACTCACCGCGCTGGAATATCGCATTTTTGAGGACTTCTTCCTCAATGCGGGACGCATCCGTACCCGTGAGGAGCTGCTGTCTTCCGTGTGGGGATATCAGTTTGAAGGATATGAACGCACGGTCGATGTGCATATAGCCCGTCTGCGCCGCAAGCTCGGAGACGCCGCCCAGTATCTGGAAACGGTGCGCGGCATGGGCTATCGCTACAAGGAATAGCCATGAAGAACACTACCTTTTCCATCAAGATCTTTTTCTGCTTCTGCGTCGTCATTCTGTTCTCCGTGCTGGTGCCGTGCGGATATTTTCTCCACAGCATCAAGCAGGAGAGCATCGACCTTACGCGCGAGGAAGCGTTCCGCGAAGTCTCGTTTGTTCGCACCTATATTATGGAAGAGGTGGAGAAGGGCGAGTTCGATCAGGAGGGCGCGCTGCCGGAAACGTTGAAGCGATTCTATTCCGGCGGCGAGCACCGCGTTACCCTCATCGATGCCGAAGGAACCGTGCTTTACGATTCCTTTGCCGAAGACGTCTCCCAACTGGAGAATCACCGTTATCACGAAGAAGTGGCCAAGGCCTTCACCAGCGGCGAAGGTTCCAGCGTGCGGCACAGTTCCAGCCTCGGCACGTCCTTTGTGTATGCGGCGAAAAGGGTCAGCATTCCCGGAACGGCCATAAGCGTCATCCGGGTTGCGGCGCCGCTGTCCCTGGTGGAGGAGCATGCCGGCGACAGAAGCCGGGCGCTCATGGCCGGCGCCGTGGCCGCGCTTGTCTTTGCCGTGGCCTTTGCCGCGTTCATGTCCATGCGCTTCCGCCGTTCGCTGCAGCTCATGATTTCCTCCGTGGAAAATCTGGCCACGCCCGGAAGCCGCAGCGGACGCATCAGCCTGCGCACGCTGCCGGGCGACGAATTCGCGCCGCTGGCTGCGGCGGTGAATTCCATGGCCCAGCGCATGGAAGTGCAGGTCAATCACATTCTTGCCCAGAAGGCGCAGCTCGACGCCGTGCTCAACAGCATTGCGGAAGGCGTGCTCGTGGTGGATCACGAAGGCTGCATACGCAGCGTGAACGCCACGCTGGTGAGGCTCTTCCCCCGCGCGGCCCACGCCGAGGGGCTGCAGCCCGTGGAGGTCATTCCGTCTCCCGATCTGCAGAAGGGCATAGAGTCGCTCAAGCACGCCGTGCCGGAAAAGCCCGTGCAGTTTGAAATGGACAATATGTCCGGCCGCAAGCTGCAGGTGCTCATCTGCCCCATCGTGGGCGAAAGCAAACTGCTCATGGCCGTGGCCGTGTTCCACGATATCACGGAAATGTCCGTGCTCATGGAAATGAGAAGGGATTTCGTGGCCAACGTGTCGCATGAGCTGCGCACGCCGCTCACGGCCATCATGGGATACGCCGAAAGCCTGAAGCGCTACGTTTCGGAACCAAGAGCGCTTCACTTCCTGGAAGTCATCGACCGCAACTCGCAGTACATGGCCACCATGGTCAAGGATCTGCTGCAGCTCTCCAGCATAGAGAACGGCGCGATTCCCATGGACATCAAGCCCATGCCCGCCTCCATGGTCATACGCGGAGGCATGGATCTGTGCCGAAGCTCGGCGGAAAGCAAAAAGCTCGAATTTGTTGAAAAACTCGACGACGGCGATTTTTCCGTCAACGCCGACGCCGAATATCTCACGCGGGTGGTGCGCAATCTTCTGGAAAACGCCTGCCGCTACGCACCGGAAGGCTCGCAGATCGTCATTTCTGCGGAGCCCGACAAGGAAAACGGCATGGCGGTGTTCCGCGTGGCGGACAGCGGCCCCGGCATTCCTCCGGAACTTCGCGTGAGGGTGTTCGAGCGCTTCTACCGCGTGGAAAAGCATCGGGGCGGCCAGGTTTCCACCGGACTGGGGCTTGCCATCTGCAAGCACATTGTGGAGCGCCACGGCGGATGCATTTCCATTGAAGACGGCCCCGGCTGCATCGTAAAATTCACCGTTCCCCTTGCCTGAAACCTTTAGCCACGTCTCTTCTCAAGGAGATTTCCCATGCAGAACATAAAGATGGAGACCGTGTCGCTGAACTTCTTTTACGGAGCGAAGCAGGCACTCAAGAACATCAGTCTCCAGTTTCCCGAAAAAAGGGTAACGGCGCTCATTGGTCCTTCCGGGTGCGGCAAAAGCACGTATCTGCGCTGCCTGAACCGTATGAATGATCTCGTGGCGGGCAGCCGCGCGGAAGGCGGCATCCTGCTGGACGGCAAGGACATCAACGTGAAGGACTGCGACGTCGTGTCGCTGCGGCGTCGGGTGGGCATGGTGTTCCAGCGCCCCACCTCGTTCCCCAAGAGCATTTTTGAAAACGTGGCCTACGGACTGCGCGTCAACGGCGAGAAGTCGGAATCCGTCATTGCCTCGAAGGTGGAGGAAAGTCTGAAGCGCGCCGCGCTGTGGAACGAAGTGAAGGACAGACTTTCCGATTCCGCGCTGGCGCTTTCCGGCGGTCAGCAGCAGCGCCTCTGCATTGCCCGCGCCCTGGCCGTGGAGCCGGAAATCCTGCTCATGGACGAGCCTACCTCGGCTCTTGATCCCATCGCCACGCAGCAGATCGAGGAAGGCATAGGTCAGCTTCGCGATCAGCTTACGGTCATCATCGTGACGCACAACATGCAGCAGGCGGCCCGCGTTTCGGACTACACGGCCTTCTTCTACATGGGCGATCTTATCGAAACCGACGAAACCGACGTCATTTTCACCCGTCCCAAGCTGAAGCAGACGGAAGACTACATCACGGGCCGCTTCGGCTAGACCGCGTTGTGCTGCCGTGCCTTTGCGTCGCGCTTCGCGGCGAAAGCACGGCGTTTTTTTGTCCGGAATCGTGCTTTTTTCAGACGGAATGCGGCTGAAGGCGCTTAGGATCGGCGGCGCCTGGAAGCCTCATGTCCGCCGAATACGTTCCGCGGGAATCTCCCCCGGGACCATGCCGCATGGAGATTCCATGCGCACGCAGAGGTTGACCATGAAGGACGACATGTACGGTTCTTCCGTACTTCGTGGACTGAGGACCGAACTGCTCACCATGGGCAGTCTTGTGCAGATGGCCTACAGCAAGGCCCGCACCGCAGTGCTTCTCCGCAATGAGAAGACTGCGGAGGAAGTGGTGCGCGGCGACGACGTCATCGACGACATGGAGCTGGAACTCGACGAGAAATGCACCAGCGTCATAGCCAGAACGCAGCCCGTGGCCAAGGATCTGCGCTTCATTCTCACGGCCGTGCGCATGGTGCTTGATCTTGAGCGCATCGCCGACGAGGCCGTCACCATAGGTCGTCAGGTGGAGCATCTTCCCGAGGCTCTGCCTTCGGAACTGGAGCAGAATCTTGCCCGCTACATGCAGCTGGCGTTCGACATGCTCGACACGTCGCTTGGCGCCTTCCGCAATGAGGACGTCAATGCCGGCATGACCGTCTTCCACAGCACGGACGAGAGTGTTCGTCTGCTTCTGGCCATCTACGAGAAGCTCATGGACGCCGTGCGCCGGAATCTTGTGGATCCCGGCGTGGCGGTGCCGCTCATTCTCATTGTGCGCTCCATCGACCGCATCTGCCGCCGTTCGGAAAATATTGTGGAGCATCTGTGCTTCATGTGCGACGGCATCACCGTCAAGCACAGGGTGAAGCTGTCCGGCTCCGAAGCCTGAGAGCGATGAAAAAAGAACGAGCCCCCTCCGGCGCAAGGCTGAAGGGGGCTTTGTCGTGCCCTGGGCAGGGAAGGCGGGCGGCGCTTAGTCCTTGCGCAGCAGATGGAAGTGATCGAAGAGCTTGAACGCGAGGCTCATCAGGATGGCGACGAGGGTGGCGAGCACCATGCCCTGAATGGTGAAGGAGCCGAAGGAGAGCTTGGCGCCGCTCAGGCCGATGATCATGATGACGGACGTCATGACCAGATTGGAGGACTTGCTGTAGTCCACCTTGCGTTCCACGAGCACGCGCAGACCGGAAGCGGCGATGACGCCGAACAGAAGAAGGCATACGCCGCCCATGACGGGCACGGGAATGCCGCGGATGAGTTCGGCGAGCTTGCCCACGAAGGAGAGCAGAATGGCCATGATGGCCGCGCCGCCGAGCACCCATACGCTGTACACGCGGGTGATGGCCATGACGCCGATGTTTTCGCCGTAGGTGGTGTTGGGCGTGGCGCCGAAGAAGCCGGAAAGGATGTTGGAGCAGCCGTCGGCGAACAGGGAGCGCGAAAGGCCGGGATCCTTGATGAGGTCGCGGCCGACCACGTTGCCGGTGACGAGCAGATGCCCTATGTGTTCGGCCAGCACCACGAGGGCGGCGGGAGCGATGATGAGTATGGCGTTGAGGTCGAAGGTGGGGGCGTAGAACTGCGGCAGCTGGAACCAGGGAGCCTCGATGACGGGCGTAAGATCGACCATGCCCATGAAGAAGGCGAACACGTAGCCGCAGATGACGCCGAACAGCACGGGAATGATGGCCAGAAAGCCCTTGAAGGCCACGGAGCCTACCACGGTGACGGCGAGGGTGAACATGGACACGAGAACGTTGTCCATGTTGATGGTCTCTCCGGTGAGGCCGGCCATGGAGGCGGCGGTGGGGGCGAGTTCAAGGCCGATGACGGCGATGATGGAGCCCATGGCCGCAGGCGGGAAGATGACGTCGATCCATTTGGTGCCCACGGCCCGGATGATGAGCGAGAAGAGGATGAACAGCAGACCGAACACGATGAAGCCCGACTGCGCGGAGGAATATCCGCTTGTGGCGATGATGGCGAGCACGGGCGAGATGAAGGCGAAGCTGGAGCCCAGATAGGAAGGAATTTTTCCTCTGGTGATGATGAGATACAGCAATGTGCCTATGCCGTTCATGAACAGGCAGGTGGTGGGATTCACCTTGAAGAGGAAGGGCACGAGCACGGTGGAGCCGAACATGGCGAACAGGTGCTGAATGCTCAGAGGGATATTGAGAAGAAGCGGCGGACGCTCTTCGACCTGAATGACGTGATACTCCACGGCAGTATCCTCGCGGGAAAAAGGGTTGAGGGCGTCGTGCAAGGGAAGCGGGGCGAAAAGCAGACGCGTTTTTCTTTTCGTCCCGTGGGGGGCGGCGGATGAGCCCGGTTTCGGTTCAGACGCGTGCAAGCGCGAGGCGGCGTCCCATCTCGAAGGCCTTGCGGCAGTCTTCGGGGAAGACTTCCTCGTGATACTTCTTCTTTTCGGCGGGATCGTAGCGGTCGGCCTCGTAAAGGCTGTAATCCTTGAACTGCCAGGCGTTGGCGCTGCAGCATATTTCCGTCTGCACGCCCAGCATTTCGCTCATGCGGGCATGAATGACGGCAAAGGGCGCGAGCACTTTTTCCGTCTGATCGGCGGTCACGCCGAAGGTGTAGATGAAGGCCGAGGGAATTCTGCGGGGGAAGACCCAGCGGTTTTCCTTGTTGTAGAGCATGTGGCAGAAAAGAAAGCGCTGTTCGAGCGCGAGCATTTCGGGCGTGACGTTGCTGTAATAGACGGGAGAGCCGAAAATAATGGCGTCGGCCTGTTCCATCATTTCAAGGACGGGGGAAAGTTCGTCCTTCATGGCGCAGTGCCCGTGTCGGCCTTTCTTGAGCTTGCAGGAAAAGCAGCTCATGCAGCCCCGGTACGACAGGGAATAGAGCTGAATGAGCCTGGTTTCCGCGCCGACGGAGGCGGCTCCCTCCAGGGCGGAGTTCAGCATGGTTGCCGTATTTCCTTTGACTCTCGGACTGCCGTTGAGCGCAAGTATCATGATGTTTCCCCCGTGCGATGGCGTGTTGGAGCGGTTCGGCATGCATAACCATATTCGCGTTAGAATAGGGCGTAAGCGTTTCTCTTGCAAGCCGAAAATGACGGAACTCGCTCCGCCTTGCCTGCGCTTCGGGCTTTCGCTATGCTGGAGCCATGGAACCCATAGCTCACATACACACGGATTTGCCGACGAAGTTCGGGGTGCCGCGTCAGTGCGGTCTCGTGGAGGCGCTGAAAGGGCGCATCGTGTTCACGCCGAAATTCCGGGAGCCGGAAGCGCTGCGCGGTCTGGAGGATTTTACGCACATCTGGCTCATCTGGCAGTTTTCGCGCGCCGTTCGGGATGAATGGTCTCCCACGGTGCGTCCTCCCCGTCTGGGCGGCAACATCCGCATGGGCGTGTTCGCCACGCGCTCGCCGTTTCGTCCCAATTTTCTGGGCCTGTCCTGCGTGCGGCTGGAAAAGGTGGAACTCTCCGGCAGAGAAGGACCGGAACTTTTCGTGTCCGGCGTGGATCTCATGGACGGCACGCCCATTTTCGACATCAAGCCCTACGTCCCGTATTCCGATTCCCATCCCGAGGCGCGGGGCGGATTCACGACGCGCCTTGCCGACCGCACGCTGCGCGTGGACTTTCCCGAAGCCTGCCGCAGACACTTCACCCGCGAGCAGCAGGAGGCCATTGCAGGCATTCTGGCGCGGGATCCCCGGCCGCATTATCACACCGATCCCGAAAGAGTGTACGGCATGCCCTTTGCCGGATACGACGTTCGTTTCCGCGTGCGCGACGGCGTGGCCGAGGTGCGGGAGGTCGTGAAGCTGGCATCGCAGGAGGGCTAGGCAGACCCGCGTTGCCGGAGGCTGCCCCTTTGCGGCGCGCGGAGCCGGCGCTGCTCTCGTTTGCGGCCGGTCGGCGTGATTTTGTTTTTGGGGACATAGGCTTCAAAGTCGTGCCCGGCTGCGTGTTTCGGAAGAACGGCTCTCTTTTTTGCGTCTGAGGGGGAGCGGTCAGAAAAAACTCCGTATTATGCCTGTTTTTTTGACAAATTCCAATATGTGCCCGCGCATGGCAACGCAAAGCGACGCGGTAAACATGCCTTTTTGCTTTTTGAGATCAGTCCGATGGGCGGAAAGAATGTGAAAAACTGTGACCGCCGTCATCTTCGCAGAAGGAAAGTTTTCTGATAGAAAAGGGCCGTGCAGAAGTGCCGCTCCGACGGGACTGGTGCTTTCGTCACGGAAAAACGGAATTTTTTTATTGAGATATATTATGTTCTCCGCATGTTGAGACATGCAGAGAAGGCAGGCATCATGAGCGAGTCTCAGACAACAGTTTCTTCTCCGGCTTCTGCGGCCATGACTCCGCTTTCCCCCTCGGAAGTGGATTTCATGCCTGCGCTTCTGAGAAGTTTTTCCATTCTCATCCGGCTCAAGGGCAAGCATGTTTCCCCGCAGTTTCTTCTTGCCGGACTTTCCGGTTCCGAAAAAATCAGTGTCGGAGCCTGCCTGCGGGCCGCGGAGCGGGCCGGACTCAAGGGCAAGGTCATGTATAGGCCTTCGCTCGACAACATTTCGCCGCTGACCATGCCGTGCGTCCTTCTTTTAAAAGACAACGCCTCGTGCGTGCTGACGGCGCTCGACGCGGACAAGGCGGAAGTGATTCTTCCCGAGCTCGGAGACGGCGTGCAGACCGTGCCCCGCAAGGATCTGGAAAGTCAGTATTCCGGCTACGTGGTGTTCGGAGCCCTGGAAACCCGGGTCGATGCCCGGACGGAACCCGTCAGGCTCGGCAGAAGCAGACACTGGTTCTGGGACGTGCTGCGCTTTTACATGCCCATTTACCGTC
>NZ_DBMAHT010000092.1:0-8356 GCF_057866825.1 Mailhella sp. | reverse complement strand
TCGAAAAGTTTTTTTATTTATTTGCATGATTGCATCGAATGCGAATAAAGTATGAGAGTAAAATAAAGGATAATGAAAAAAGAATGTGGAAATGTGAAGAGAAAAAAAAAGAAGTAAATAGGATAATATGAAAGATGACTTGTGCATGAGGAAGGAAGACCGTGAAAAAAACATGATGTCGTGCTGCTTGGGCGGTGCTGCGGAGCGTGAAAGAGAGATTTTTGTGTATCGTGTTGCTTGTGAAGAAAATAGCAGAGAAAAATCATGTACGAATAGTGCTTGTCCGGCAGATGCAGAACGGGGCCCGCGTTTTTCAGGCGGGCGTGCGGAGCGGCAGCCGTGCCGGTAATGCGGTGGCCGGGGGAATGTCTTTCGGGCGCGCCCGCGGAGTGGTGGCGCATGAGGCGGCGCGGCAGGCTGCGGGAGAGTGGCGTCGGGCGCGGGGCAGGGGCAGGGAAGCAGGACGGAAGCGGTTTCCGTGGACGACGGCACGGCTTCGGCAGGGGGGCTTTTCCCGATGTGCGGATGTGTTCGGCTTGCGAAGAAATCCCGGGACTTGCCTTGCGGCGTCAATAGGGTATGTTCGGAAAGGCGCGGCAACGGTTGTTTCTGCGCCGTGCCGGAAAAGGCGACGCGTAGCGTGCGTTTCCGGTCTTTCCAGAAAAAAGCGAGGCTTCCGCGCAGGCGGAGGCAAACGGGAGTCAGACATGGGCGAGTTCCGCGTGCCCGATACCGGGCTTCACATTCTTATCCTGGGCTGCATGAGTTCGGGCAAGTCCACGCTGCTCAACGCCATGCTCGGACGCGGGGTATTTCCTGCGGGAAACCGGGCCACCACGGCGCAGATATTCAGAATTGTTCACGATCCGTGGTGCGAGCAGAACGTGTGCCGCAATCCTTCGGAGAGCGATGAATGGCATCCGCTCACGCTGGAGAGACTTGCGTCGTACAACGGAACCATGCGCGAGAACGTGCCTGCCGACATCTGGCTGCGTCTGCCGCACCTGGAGAAGAAGCGTCCCATTGTGTTTTACGACACGCCCGGCCCCAACACCAGCAAGCACGACGAGCATCGCGGCGAGACGTATTTTGCGCTGGAAAAGCTGCCGCTGACGCATATTTTTCTGGTGCTCGACATGGCGCAGCTGCACACGCGCGACGAAGAGGCGCTGCTGCGCGACATGGGTCGGGTGGCGGAGCTTCGCGGCGGAGTGCCGGTGCTGGTGATCCTCAACAAGGCCGACGTCATCGACGTGGAAAAGGAATCCGTGTCCGACATCGTGACGGAAGTGCGCGACACGGTGGCGCAGTATCTGCCGTCGGGCTCGAACGTGGACGTGATTCCCGTGATGGCCAAGGGCGCCGAGGTGTGGCGACGCATGATAGATCGCGACAAGCTGACGGTGTTCGAGGTGGAATTCGGCCAGTACATCGACTGGCGGCTCTGCCGCGCGATGCTTGAGGCGTCGCTGATTCCGGAAGAGATACGGATAAGCGTGGCGGAGCAGATGGAGGAATGGCGGAGACTGCAGAAGTTTTCGGAAGCGTTCCGTTCGTCGCTGGAATATCTGGCGCGGCGGGTGCATCCGGAAAACGCGGAACTCATCAACAAGAACGTGAGCAAGATTCTCGATTACGCCGACTGTCGCCGGGCCGTGACGGGTTCGGGCATGGTGACGCTTGAGGAGTACATCGACCGTCTTACGGTGAAGAATTACGCCGTCCCGCTGAAGGGGGACGAGCTGAACGAACGGGTGTGACATGAAGACAAGCAGCATCAGCAGAGAAGACGCACTGGCCCTTTTGAAGACCTGGAACAGCGAACCGTTTCATCTTCTGCACGCGCTCACGGTGGAAGGCGTGATGCGGTATTTTGCGCGCGAGCGCGGCTATGCGGACGAAGAAGAGTTCTGGGGCCTGTGCGGCCTCCTTCACGACATTGATTTTGAACGCTTTCCCGAAGAACATTGCCGCAAGGCGCCGGAACTGCTGCGCGCGGGCGGCGTGAACGAGGACATGATTCATGCGGTGTGCAGCCACGGCTACGGATTGTGCTGCGACGTGGAGCCCGAACACGAAATGGAAAAGATACTCTTTGCGGTGGACGAGCTCACGGGCCTGGTGGGCGCGGCGGTGAAGATGCGTCCTTCGGGCAGCGTGATGGACATGGAAGTGTCCAGTCTGAAGAAGAAGTTCAAGGACAAGCGCTTTGCGGCGGGCTGCTCGCGCGACGTGATCCGCGAAGGTGCGGAGCGTCTGGGCTGGACGCTGGACGAACTGTTTGCGCGCACGCTCGACGCCATGCGTTCCTGCGAGGCGAGCGTGAACGAGCAGATGGCCGCGCAATAGTTCGCGAGGGAGTCGGCCACCCGGCCGGATGTCAGATTTTGCGGCGCGTTTTTCCCTATGGGGAGAGACGCGCCTTTTTTGTTGCTGCGCTGAGGGCGGAAAGAAGGAGCTCGGCCCCGGGGAATTTCTCCGAGGGCCCGGAGAGATTTTGCCGAGAGGTCCGGGGAATTTTGCCGCGGGGCCGGGGGGCGTCGCGGGTCTGTAGCCTCTCGGCGGATCGGGCGTCGGAGAGGCGAGGGCTTTGAGGGCCGTGCTGCAGCGTTGAGGGGAGCGCTGCGGGCGTCGCGGGCCGTGCTGCGGGCGGTGAGTTGCAGAGGTTTTCGCCTGGGACGGGGCACGGCAGATTCGGAGCGGAGGTTGCAAAGCCGGTCGGCGGAGGGAGAGCGGAGGGAATTCTGCGGCGCAGGGCGTCGAAGTCGCGGAGGCGGGGAGTTGCGGAGGGCTTCGCGGGGAAGTGCCGAAGCTCTGCGGGCGGGAAGTTGAAGAATTTCGGCGGAGTCGGAAGTCGCAGAGAAGAGCAGGGAGCCGGAAACGTTCAGCAGAAGGGGCGTCGCGGTCCGGCTCCGGGGAAAGGCGGAATGAAGGATCGCGGCCCTCGACCCGAAGAACGTGCGGCGGAATGGAGAAGGGCGGGCCTCGGGCGATGGGCGGCACGGAGACGTGCGACGTTGGGGAAAGAGGCGGAGGCGGCGGTGGCTTTTTTTGGGGGGGGAGGGCAGGAAATCGCCGAATCGTCGGGAGGAAGGGGAGGGCCGTCGGAGCGCGACGCCTTCCCCCATTTCTCAGGCTCGTGAGGCATCGGCGTCGCTTCGTTGCCGCGGATTTGAGTGTCTGGGAAGCGTCGGCGCGGCGCAGCGAAGGGGCGCGGGGAGTCCCGGTCGTTTTGTCTTTGCGCTCTCCGGCGGGCGGGAACAAAAGTTTCGTAATCTTCATGGAGATGTTGATTTTACTTATAAAGAGCGTACACTGCCGCCCCGAACGGAAGCCCCTTGTCCTGCTCCGCTCCGCGAAGAACAATCGCGCCTCAGCGTCACATTCCGACTTCCGCGCATCGGCTGGAGGCAACATGGAAGAGTTATATAAAAAAATTACGTATATCATCAGCAAATCACGTTTCAGTATCTCTATTTTCATGGTCATGCTGGTGTTTTCCTTTTTCGGCTACCAGATCATGAAGATCAATATGCTGAAGAACGCCCAGAATCTCGGCTATAATCTGGCGCATACCTACGCCCTGGAACAGCGGGACAATCTTCAGTTTTATTCCGTGCTGTTGTCGTTCGGCGTCTCCGTTGTGGACGAAAGTCAGAAAAACGGCGATCTTGCAGAAAAAATCATGTATTTTTTCCGACAGTTGCAGAGCATCCTTGGAGAAGGCACGGTTGATCCGTATCTGGTTGCCGGAAACAAGATCATTGCCCTGAATCCCTGGGAAGGCGACGCCGACTACGATTTTTCCAATGCCGTCTGGTATCGGCAGGCGGTGGAGAATCCCGGCAAGGTCATCTTTACCGATACCTATATCGATGCCGTGTACGGCAAGCCTGTCGTCACCATTGCCAGAACGTGCGCTTCGGGAGCCGTGCTGGCCTTCGATATTTTTCCGGAAAACTTCCGCTTTTCCTCGGTGACCCTGACCGGTCTGCAGGAGTCGTCGTTCTTTCTGTGCGACAACAAGGGCACGCTGCTCTACGCGCAGCCCTCGGAAGACGAATCCTATGAAGAAATGAGACCGTATGTGAGCCGCCTGTTCAAGGGCATCAAGAGCGGCGAACTGGCCTCGTATGCGGCCAGCATCAGCGATATGCACGGTCGTCCGCGAGGCGTGTACTATTTTGAAATGCCGAACGGGTGGATTTCCATCCTGACTATTCCGTTCAGCGTTATTCTCAGTGATCTGGATTACTTCAGCGACCTGTTCTACAGCCTTGTCGTGCTGCTTCTCATCGGCATGGGACTTATTTCCTGGCGGAATCTTCGCAGCGAACGCGCCTATGACCGCACCAATGAGGCCGTTCAGGTGCTCGGCAACAGTTATTTTGCCGTGTACCGGATCGACTACGAACAGGCGCGCTATGAAGTCATCAAGGCGCCGGACGACGTGCGCAGACGCTTGTCGGCGTCTGGTTCCTACGCGGAACTGGTGCGGATCATTGTCGAGAATCTGGATCCCCGCGACCTTGGCGAGTTCATGGACAAGTTTTCCCTGCTCAGCATACGGCGTCTGGTGGAGCATCGCATACGGGATTTCGGTCGGGATTTTCGCCGGCGCTTCGACAACGGATATCGCTGGGTGAGCATCCGGGTGCAGTTCGACGAATCGCTCGCGAGTCACGACGTTATTCTCTGCTTCCGCGAAATAGAAGAGGAGAAGCAGAAACAGCTCGAAGAGCACACGCTGCTCATGAATTCCCTGAACAAGGCCAAGCAGAACGAAAAGGCCAAGCAGCTCTTTTTCAGCAACATGTCGCACGAAATGCGCACGCCGCTCAACGCCATCATCAATCTTACCGGCATTGCCAAGCGTTTTGCGCGCGATCCGCAGAAGGTGCTCGACTACCTGAATAAAATAGAACGCTCAAGCGTGGTGCTGATTCAGCTCGTCAACGACATCCTTGAACTTTCGCGCCTCGCGCAGGGCAAAATAGAGCTGAACAATCAGCCCATGGATATCCGCGTCTGCCTGGAAGAGAGCTTCACCCCGTTTAAAATTCAGGCGGAAAACGAAGGAAAAATATTCCGCGAAGTCTGGAATGTGAATCATTCCATGGTGATGGGCGATGCCTTCCGCCTGACGCGCATCATGAACAATCTGCTTTCCAACGCGCTGAAGTTCACGGACGCCGGCGATTCCGTCACCGTGGAAGTCTCGCAGATGAGCCAGAAGGAATACATTCAGTATAAGATCGTCGTGTCCGATACCGGCATCGGCATGTCGGAAGAGTTCCTGCATCAGATTTTCGAGCCCTATACCCGAGAAAGCCGCGTGGCGTCCCGACCTGTGAGCGGAACCGGCCTCGGCATGCCCATCGTGAAGAGTATTGTGGAACTCTTGAACGGCAGCATTGTTGTGGACAGCAAACCCGGTCAGGGAACCACGTTTACCGTGATACTGCCGTTCCTCATGGTGCGCGACGAAGAGCAGAGCGCCGTGGAAACCGAATCGGCGCCCATAGGCAGCGCCCTTGCCGGCAAACGCCTGCTCATTGCCGAAGACAACGAAATCAATATGGAAGTGGCGGAGGAAATTCTTACCCTCAACGGCATGAAGGTGGAACGCGCCTGGAACGGCCGCGAAGCCCTGAAGATCTTCCAGAACTCGGAGCCCTTCTACTTCGACGCCATCATCATGGACATGCAGATGCCCGAAATGAACGGCTGCGAAGCCAGCAGAAGCATCCGCGCCCTCCCGCGCCCTGACGCATCTTCCGTGCCCATCATCGCCGTCACCGCCAACGCCTTCTCCGAAGACATCGCCGAAACCTCCCGCGCAGGCATGTCCGCCCACGTCTCCAAACCCATCGACTTCCCCCTCCTCTGCCGCCTGCTCGAAAAACTCATCAAAGCAAGAAAGAAAAAGGAAGAGTAGAAGAGAAGGGGAGAGAATGCGGGGGAAGAGAGGGAAAATTTTGAAAAATTTTCCCTCTCTTCCCCCGCGCCCCCATCTCTCCTTTCAAAACTTTTTAATTTTTAAGGGCAGGATGACAGGGGGGAAAAGAAAATGGAAAAGAGGCAAAAGGGGAGGGAAGCGCTGGCAAGTGCCCTGCGTGCGCTTTGTACAGGATACGCTGTACAAACTGCGAAACTTGCACGACGGCGGCTGCGTTTAACGCCGGAAGTGAATTCCGGCTACTTGCCTGCCGTCGGCGTGGGCTCCTGATGTCACCCACGGGCCCCAGTGCATTGAGAAAACGTTTTCCAGTCTGTATTTGCCGATCTGCCTTCGGTGTTTCCTCCCCCAAAACATCTGGAAATCCCATCCTTTGACACGACTGTCCGGCGCAAGCCGGACAGGAGTCGGCCACCGCAGGTGGGCGCAGGGCGCACACCTGCACTGCGTCCGCAGCCCGAACAGCGCCCAGCCAAGCCCCCACGCCCCGCAGCAGCTGCCTTTCCGAACGCTCACCCCCTTCGCCCACAGCTCCTTGCATAATCTTCCCGTTCACCCTGTCCTGCTGAAGCAGCGAAGCTGCGAAGCAGAACCAGGGGGGCGCGGGGGGCTTGTCCCGACTTTGTCGGGGAATTATTTCCCCCGCATGCCTTTCCTGCCTTTTCTGCCTTTCTTCCTCTCTAACTCCATTGCTGCTTGAGGAAGGAGCCGGTGAGGCTTTGGGGGCAGCTGGCGATCTGGGCGGGGGCCCCGGCAGCGACGACGCGGCCGCCGGAGGTACCGCCGCCGGGGCCCATATCGATGATGTAGTCGGCGTTTCCGATGAGGTCCATATCGTGTTCGATGACGACGACGGTAGCGCCGTTGTCGATGAGCGACTGGAAGACGCCGAGCAGGGTTTCAACGTCGAGGGGATGGAGTCCTATGGTAGGTTCATCGAACAGGAACACGGAGTCGCGCTGAGCTCGGCCCATTTCTCCGGCGAGCTTGAGTCGCTGGGCTTCGCCGCCGGAAAGGCTGGGCGTTTCTTCACCGAGGGTGAGGTAGCCGAGGCCGAGCTGCTGAAGCACTTCGAGGCGCTGGCGCACGATCTTGAGATCGGCGCAGGCGTCGAGGGCCTGCCGAACGTCCATGTCCATGAGCTCGGGCATGGAAAAGGCGCGTCCGGCGCTGTTCTGATACTTTACGGCGTCGGCCTCGCGGGAGAAGCGCGATCCGCGGCACGACGGACAGGGAATGTCCACGTCGGGCAGAAACTGCACGTCGAGACTGACCACGCCGGTGCCGTCACAGACGGGGCAGCGCAACTTTCCGGTATTGTAGGAAAAATCTCCGGCCTTGAGGCCCAGCTTGCGGGCGCCCGACGTGCGGGCAAACACCTTGCGCAGCTCGTCGTGTACGTTGGCGTAGGTGGCCACGGTGGAGCGCACGTTGATGCCTATGGGACTGGCGTCGATGAGCTTGACCTGCCGGATGCCCTCTGCGCGCAGTTCACGCACGTGATCGGGCATGCGGGAGCAGCGAATGAAGGCGTTCAGCGCAGGGGCGAGGCTTTCAAGAATGAGCGTGGTTTTGCCCGAGCCGGAAACGCCGGTCACCACGGTGAGCCTGCCCCGCGGAATGTCCACCTCCAGCGGATGCACGGTATGAATGGCCCCTGTGGCCAGATGAATGGAGCCTTCCGAGAAGAGAGCGTCGGCCGGACACTGCGGGCGCACGCGGAAAATCCCCCTGTGCCCGAGAAAGCGCCCGATGCGCGAATGAGGATCGGCCGCGATGTCGGCAATGCGCCCTTCGGCGACCACCGTGCCGCCGCGTTCGCCGGCTTCGGGCCCCATTTCGATGAGCCAGTCGGCGGCGGAAAGAATCTGCGTGTCGTGATCGACCAGCAGCACGGAATTGCCGTCGGCCACAAGGTCGCGCATCACGCCGATGAGCCCCGCAATGTTGGACGGATGCAGGCCGATGGAAGGTTCGTCGAGCACGTAGAGCACGCCCGTGGTGCGATTGCGCACCGCGCGTGCAAGCTGCATGCGCTGCCGCTCGCCCGTGGAAAGCGTGGACGCCGCCCTGTCCAGAGAAAGATAGCCGAGCCCGAGCTCCATCAGGCGTCTTGCCGTACTCTGAAAGGCTTCGACAATGCTCTCGGCCATGGGCCGCATGACCTCGGGCAGAGAGTCGGGCACTCCGGCCGTCCAGGTCACGAGCTCTTCGAGCGTCATGGCGCAGGCCTGATCCAGTGAAACGCCCCGCAGTTTCGGCGCGCGGGCGGCTTCGCACAAACGCGTTCCGCCGCAGTCGGGGCAGACGTCCTCCTTGAGGAACTTTTCCACCCGCTTCATGCCTTTTTCATCCTTCACCTTGGCAAGCGCGTTTTCCACGGTATAGACTGCGTTG
>NZ_DBMAHT010000091.1:0-8437 GCF_057866825.1 Mailhella sp. | reverse complement strand
CCCATAGCGAAATATGACAGCTTCATTTCCCCAGTATGGTGAAAATCAGCTCGCTCCAGCAGTTCCGCCAGCGAACCCTGTTCAGGGCATTTTGTTGGCCCCCATTGGGGACTTCAAGAAGCAAGAGATCAACCGTTTATCGTACACGGCTTTCTTTGAGGCTGTGCCATAGGAAGCGCCTGAGGCGTTATTTCTTGAAATTCCAAAGGAATAACTCATAAAATGCCCCAATCATGGAGCCTATCAGCGGAAAAATTGGATAAAAAGCCTATACTTTTCAACATGCTGCGGAAATAACACATCCATATGCCATGACAGGGCCTTCTTTGATGCTTCGGATAACCTTTTGAAGCGGCTTGAACAGCATTGGGCCGTGTTATTTGTATGTAGTTATTTAAAATAATTTTAATAGATTATATCTGATTGACGACACGATTTAGGAGCCGCAGGGATAGCCCTGCGATATTCCGCCGTTGTCTGCGCCTCCCGCATTACCCTGCAATGTCGCCGGATGGAAACGGCAGCCCCATATTGCACAGGAAAAAAGTGAAGAGGGATTCAATAAAGGGGAAAGTCTTTGAAGGGGGCGGGGGAGGTTTGGAGGGGGCGGGGGAAACTTTCTCCAGAAAGTTTCCCCCGCCCCCTCCAATCGTTTCTAAACCTCAAACAACATTTCGAGGTCTTCCTTGGTGAGGGACTTCCATGTGTCCTGACCGGGGATGACGGCCTCGGCAACGCCGCGCTTCATTTCCTGAAGCTTGAGGATCTTTTCTTCCACGGTGTTCTGGCAGATCAGCTTGTAGGAGAACACCTGACGCGTCTGGCCGATGCGGTGCGTGCGGTCGGTGGCCTGGCTTTCCACGGCGGGGTTCCACCACGGATCGTAATGGATGACGTAGTCCGCTGAGGTCAGGTTGATGCCCGTGCCGCCCGCCTTCAGGGAGATGAGGAAGATCGGGATGTACAGGCTGTTGTTGAAGCGATCCACCTGATCGAGGCGATCCTTGCTGGTACCGTCCAGATAGCAGAAGGGGATGTCCGTCAACTGGAGCCAGCCGCGGATGATCTGCAGCATCTGCACGAACTGCGAGAAGACCAGCACCTTGTGGCCGCCTTCCACCACATCGAAGATCATATCCTTGAAGGCCTCGAACTTGCCGGAGGGCAGGCTCCCGGTGGAGAAGCCGGGCATGTCCACCTTGAGCAGGCGCGGGTGGCAGCAGATCTGGCGCAGCTTGAGCAGCGCGTCGAGGATGGACATCTGGCTCTTGGCCATGCCCTTGCTTTCGACGTCGGCCAGCACCTGATCGCGGAGCTTCCGGGTCAGGGCCGAATAGAGTTCGGCCTGCTCGTCCGTCATGTTGCAGTACGTCACGTTCTCGATCTTCGGCGGCAGATCCTTGGCCACTTCGGCCTTGGTGCGCCGCAGGATGAACGGCTTCACGCGGGAACGCAGGTATTCGAGGCTTTCGCCGTCGCCGTCGCGGATGGGCTTGACCACGCCGCGCTGGAACGCGTGCTGCGAACCGAGGAAGCCGGGCATCAGGAACTCGAACAGCGACCACAGCTCGAACAGGTTGTTTTCGATGGGCGTACCGGACAGGCACAGCCGCATCCGGGCCTTGATGGCGCGTACCGAGCGGGCCGTGATGGTGTTCGGGTTCTTGATGTTCTGCGCTTCGTCAAGGATGATCGAGTTGAAGTAGTGCTTTTCCAGCTCCTCAAGGTCACGGCGGAGCAGGGCGTAGGTCGTCACCACGATGTCGGAATCCGCGACCTTGCGGAACATCCCTTCGCGGCGCGTCCCGTAGATGATCAGCCGCTTGAGGTGGGGCACGAACTTTTCGGATTCGCGTTCCCAGTTGGGCAGCACGGACGTGGGCACCACGATGAGGTTCGGGCCTTCATGCCCGTGGTTGACCATATGCTGGATGAACGACAGGGTCTGGATGGTCTTGCCGAGGCCCATTTCGTCCGCGAGGATGCCGCCGAACCCGTACTCGCTGAGGAAATTCAGGTACGAAACGCCCTGCAGCTGGTAGTTGCGGAGGGTGGCGTTCAGGCCCTTGGGCGTGCTGACGGGCTCCACCTCGGTGAAGTTCCGCACCTTCTCACGCAGCGAGTTCCAGAAGGAGTCGGTTTCCGCATTGGGCAGGTCGTCGAGCAGGTTGTCGAGCACGGGGGCTTCAAACTGCTTGAACTGGCGCTTGGGCGGCTTGGTGGGGTCGAAGCCGAGGGCCTGTAGCTTGTGGGCCAGCTTTTCCAGCCACGATTCGGGCAGGCTCGTGTAGGAGCCGTCCTTGAGCTGCACGTAGCGCTTGCCCTTGAGCCAGGCCTTCCAGATGCGGTCGAGCGGCAGATTCTGGCCGTCGTAATCCACCGAAATGTCGAGGGAGAACCACTTTTCCTTTTCGTTGCTTTCCACGCTCGCGTTGATGACCGGCGTGGAGGCGCGCACCTTGTAGCGCGAGAGTGTGGCTTCGCCGTACACGCGCCAGTTTTCCAGCAGGGTGGGGTAGGAGTCGAGCAGGAAGGAAATGGCTTCTTCGGGCTCCATGAACCACAGGCGGCTGCTTCTCGGCTGGAAGCGCATGTCGGAAAGCTGCGTGATGAGGGCGTTTTCCTCCACCTGATTGCGGCGCACGAGGAAGGTCTTGCCTTCATAGACGTAGCTGCCGGTCTGGAAATCGGGGTTCGGGCCGGGCAGGGTGAATTCGCCGTGCAGGGTTTCGTAGATATTCTGCACTTCGAGGGTGAGCAGGCTGCCTTCTTCGTCGAGGAAGAGCTTCGGATTGTACGTGGCAGGCTGGAACACGGGTTCCATGATCTTGAGGAATTCGTCCTGCTCGTAGAGTTCCGAGGCGGGCAGGCGCGTCCACACCCTGTCGAGAAATTCGGGAATGTCTTCCTGAGGAATGACCGGACCCTTGTGCACCAGCGCCTGAATGACGTGATGGTTCAGGCAGGTCTGCACCGGATAGAAGCCCTGATTCCAGCACACCCACAGGGGCATCTGGCCGTGGAACGTGGCCCCTTCATGCGCGGGCGCGGGAATGTCGCCGCTCTCGTCGGGCTCTTCGTCGATGATGGAAAACGGCTTCTTGCCCTCGCGCTGAAGCAGCACGTCGAAGCGCAGGCCGTCGTCGTCGAGCGAGGGGCGCAGCTTGAGCGCCATGGGAGAGCTTTCGATGCGGCAGGGAATTTCGGTGTCCTTCCAGTAGAGATAGTCTTCCTTGCGTATAGCCCAGAAGAACCAGGAAAGCAGCCCGTCGGGAATTTCCACGCGGTGGCCGTAGTAGTCGAGATACTGGGCGATCTGACGGCAGACCACGGGCAGTTCCGGCGAATGTTCGCACCATTCGGGATTGCGTAGAATCTGATCGAGCGTCACTTCCTGACGCACGGAGGAAAGGCCGGTCTTGTTCTGACGGGCGCGGAAGAATTCCACGGACAGGCGTCCCGGTTCCGGGAAGAAGCGGAACAGAAAATAGTGACGCCCCGTTTCGGGCTCGAAGGTGCCGCCGAAGAAGTGACGGAAGCTCTGCCGCCAGTCTTCGCGGGGCGCGGGCGCAGGATCGGCCTTGCCTTCGGAGATGTCCAGAGAGTTGATGAAGTGTATGGCCGTGGCGGCGACGTGACGACAGGGACCGTTGAAGGCTTCCATGCAGTTGCACATGGAATCGACCCGCTGTTCGGCAAGATTGATGTGGACCACCGGGCTGTAGGCCTCGAAATCTTCCCCCTGAACGGTGCTTTCCACCGTCCATACGTCGTTTTCAAAGCGCAGGGTGAATTTGCTGAGATTGCCTTCCGCTTCAATGGCGCGACCGTATTCCGTAATATATTCGGGAATGGTGTTCTGAATGAAGTTTTCGGCAAGCCCACGGGCGGCGATTTCCTCGCGTCGGTTCATGGCAACAGACCTCAAATGACAGAAAGTATGGACAAAGGCTGACCCTTGTGCGGCACGGTCGGAAGGGAAATCGACGGAAGCGGAAATCCTGAGCAAAAAAAGGCGATACCGACCATTGCCTTCTAGGATTATACGATAATATCCCAGTTTTCAAGAGAAGTGAACTGTGCTAGGCTTTTTTCATGAAAAAAAAGTTATATTTCCCGCATTGTCCCGGGTTGTTTTTCCCTGTTTCGGCGCAATGTTGCACTGAAACAGGGGGGTATTTTTCCTCCGCGCTGCGGCTTGCCGCAACGTTTTTGCTCTGCATGACGTTTTTTGTCCGTCTCTGCGGCGCGGCCGAGGAAAAATTTTCTCTGCCGGCGCAGCCCGAGTACGGCGGCAGCATTCTCATGGGCAGCATCGGCGAGCCCTCCAACCTTATTCCCTACCTGGCGTCCGATTCCGCTTCGGCCGAGGTGGCGGGCCTGCTTTACACGTCGCCGCTGGAATACGACAAGGATTTCAATATCATAAAATGCGCCGCCGAAGAGTGGGAAGTGCTCGAGGGCGGACTTTTCATGCGCTTTCGCCTGAAGAAAGGGCTGGTCTGGCAGGACGGGCATCCGCTCACGGCCGACGACGTCACCTTCACCTACAAGCTCATGACGGATCCGAAAACGCCCACCGCCTACGCCGCAGACTTCCTCAACGTGAAGGAATACCGCCAGACCGGACCTCTGTCCTTCGAGGTGCGCTACGACGCTCCCTACGCCCGCGCGGCCATCACCTGGATGCATCCCATTCTGCCCAGGCACATTCTGGAGCACGAGAACATCGCCTCCACGCGCTACGCGAGAAATCCCATAGGCGCCGGGCCGTTCAAGCTCAAGTCGTGGGAGCCGGGCAGCCGCATCGTGCTTGAGGCCAACGACCGCTATTTCAAGGGCCGCCCCTACCTCGACGAGGTGATCTACCGCATCATTCCCGACAGCACCACCATGTTTCTCGAAGCCCGCGCCGGCAAGCTCGATTTCGTGGGGCTTTCCCCGCAGCAGTATCTGCGTCAGACCCAGGGCGAATGGTGGGAAAAAAACTGGCGCAAGTACAAGTATCTTGCTTCCGGCTACACGTATCTCGGACTGAATCAGAAAAGCCCCTTCTTCAAGGACAAGAAGGTGCGTCAGGCCCTTTCCTACGCCATCGACAGAAAGGGCATCATCAAGGGAGCGCTTCTGGGCATGGGAGAGCCCGCGTTCGGCCCCTACAAGCCCGGAACATGGGTGTACAACACGGCGCTCAAGGCGTATGATTATGACCCTGAGCGTGCGCGCCGCCTGCTTGCCGAGGCGGGGTGGACGATGGGAAAGGACGGAATTCTGGAGAAGGACGGCCTGCCCTTCGAGTTCACCATACTGGTGAACCAGGGAAACAACGAGCGCATCAAGGTCGCCGTCATTCTTCAGCAGATGTTCCGGGCCGTCGGCGTGAAGGTCTCCATCCGCACGGTGGAATGGGCCGCCTTCCTGAAGGAGTTCGTCGACACGAGAAAGTTCGACGCCCTGATTCTGGCGTGGAACATTCTTGACGATCCGGACATTTACGACGTGTGGCATTCCTCCGCCGCCGAGGGGCACGGGCTCAATTTCGTGAGCTTCTGCAACGAGGAGGTGGACAGACTTCTGGAAAAGGGCCGCGCCCTCGCCGACAGAGAGCAGCGGAAGGCCATTTATGACAGATTTCAGGAAATACTTCACGAGGAGCAGCCGTACCTTTTTCTTTATGTGCCGTATTCTCTGCCCATGGTTCAGGCGAGGTTCCAGGGCATTCAACCAGCTCCGGCGGGCATTACCTACAATTTTGACCGGTGGTGGGTTCCCAGAGCGCTCCAGCAATAGCAGGTTCTTATGAGTCAGACTTCCATTCTTCAGACGGCAGCGGAAGCGGGCGAGACCCGGCAGAAAGACGTTCATCCACAGGAAAACGTTTCCATGGTGGTCTCTCCCGTCACGGGGGCGAGCTCTCCGGCCTCGAAGATTCCTTCGGCCGACAGCATTGTGGAGGAGCTTGTCAAGCACTGTCCCGACGCCGACGTGGCCATGGTGCGCCGCGCCTACGACTACGCTTCCGCCGCCCACGCCGGACAGCTTCGACTTTCCGGCGATCCGTACATTCTGCATCCTGCTTCGGTGGCGCTCACGCTGGCCAAAATGGGCTTCGACGAGCACACCGTGGCCGCGGGCCTGCTGCACGACACCGTGGAAGACACCGATTCCTCCATCGACGAGCTCGACGAGCTGTTCGGCGAACAGGTGGCCGACATCGTGGACGGCGTGACCAAGATCAACATGATGACCTTCGACACCAAGGAAGAGGCGCAGGCGGAAAACATCCGCAAGATGATCCTTTCCATGGCGCACGACATCCGCGTTCCTGTGGTCAAGCTGGCCGACCGCCTGCACAACATGAGCACGCTGGAGTTCCAGAAGCCCTACAAGCAGCAGCGCATCGCCCAGGAAACCATGGACATCTACGCGCCGCTCGCCAACCGCCTCGGTCTGCACCTTTTCAAGCAGAAGCTGGAGGATCTGAGCTTCCGCTATCTCCAGCCCGACGCCTACGCCGAAATCACCACCTGGCTCAAGGACAACCAGATAGTCGAGCGTCAGCTCATTTCCAAGGTCATCGCGAAGATCGAGGCCATCATGACCGAAAACCGCATCAACGGACGCGTTTTCGGCCGCATCAAGCAGACCTACAGCATCTATCGCAAGATGATGGCGCAGAAAACGCCCCTCGACGAGATGCACGACATCATCGCCTTCCGCGTCATCGTGAACGATCTGCGCGACTGCTACGCCATGCTCGGTCTGGTACACGTGCTCTGGAAACCCGTGCCCGGCCGCTTCAAGGACTACATTTCCATGCCCAAGGCCAACGGCTACCAGTCGCTGCACACCACGGTGATCGGGCCGGAAGGCGAACGCATCGAAATTCAGATTCGCACCGAAGAGATGAACAACATGGCCGAACACGGCGTGGCCGCGCACTGGATGTACAAGGAGCGCAATCACGCCATCGCCATGCAGGACATGCCGCAGTTCCAGTGGCTGCGCGATCTTATGGAGCGCCAGCGCGACGAGACGGATTCCCGCGAGTTCATGAGCTCGCTGCGCATGGATCTCTTCAACGACGAAATTTACGTGTTCACCCCCAAGGGCGCGGTGAAGCAGCTTCCCAAGGGCGCGACCTCTCTTGACTTCGCCTTCCTCATTCACTCCGACGTGGGCGCGCACTGCGTGGGCGCGAAGATCAACGGCAAGCTCGAACCCTTCGCCACGCCGCTGAAGAACGGCGACATGGTGGAGATCATCACCGACAAGAACCGGCATCCGCACCGCGACTGGCTCAAGATGGTGAAGACGTCCAAGGCCCGAAGCCGCATTCAGCATTATCTGCGCACCGAGGAGCGCGTGGCCGCCGTGGCCCTCGGCAGGGAACTCTTGGAAAAGGAAGGCCGCAAGATGGACTTCAACGTGACCAAGGCCGCCAAGGACGGACGTTTGCAGCTCGTGGTGCCGGAGTTTTCGCTCAGCGCGCTGGACGATCTTTTTGCGGCCGTGGGCACGGGACGTCTTACCCCGCGCAAGGTGCTGCAGCGTCTGCTCACCCTGCTCACGCCCAAGCACGAGCTCGTGCAGGAGAGCGCAGCCGCCAAGCCGGAAGGCGCAGCCAAGAAGCCTTCCGACGGCATCACCATCAAGGGCATCGAGGACACGCTCATTCACTTTGCCAAGTGCTGCAAGCCCGTGCCCGGCGATCAGGTGGTGGGCTTCATCAGCCGCGGCCGCGGCGTCATCGTGCATACGGCGAACTGCCCGCATCTTCAGAATTTGGAATCGGAACGCCTCATTTCCGTGACCTGGAACAACGAGGAGAGCAAGCCCTTCCCGGCGGAAATCAGCATTCTCGGTCTCAACGAGAAGGGTCTTCTGGCCAAGATCAGCCTTGTGTTCGTGCAGCAGGACGTCAACATCAACGCGCTGCAGATCAAATCCACGGTGGACGGCCGCTCCCAGATGGATTTCACCGTGGAAGTGCGCGATGCCGTGCATCTCTACCAGACCATCGACAAGCTGCGCGCCATCGATCATGTGCTCGAAGTGCGCCGCGGCACGTCGGTCATGGACGTGTGAGACTGCACTTTGCAGAAAACAACGGGCCGGGGTCGTTCCCCGGCTTTTTTTTGTACCCTGCGGCGGGGAAGAGCGGGGGAGGGGAGACAGAGAAGAAAACGCGAGGGCGGGGAACTCCGGAAATGCGGAGGCCGAGGGCCCGCGCTTCGGCTGTATTCATCGGGGAACGTCGTGGGCGGGGGACTTGGAGGAATGAAGCCCGACTTGTCCGGCACGACGGAACGCTGAGGCAGAGAGGGGGAGAAGCACGGGAGAGATTGCCGGAGGCGTGAGGCACCGGGGCTATGAAGGATGAGAGAAGTGCAGAGCGCGGGGAAAAAAGCCGTGGGGGCGGGCGTGCCGAACGGAG